>CAZFQM010000067.1:0-7608 GCA_964520995.1 uncultured Oscillospiraceae bacterium | reverse complement strand
ATATGCTTTTTTTGCATTCACAGATACGCCGGTGCTTTTCCATTTAACAACAATCTGACCCGCCGTAAAGCCCGCGACCTGAAGCTGATCTTTCTTGCCCGAGCCTATTGATATCTCCTGTCCGTATTGGAGAGTAAAAGAATACAGATTGTCATTATCCAATAAAGCCGCTGTTATTACCATGCTCTTTCCCTCGAATCATCGTTATGTTCCGCACGAAATTTATTTTATGTCAATACAGATAATCGTAATGTTGTCCTTGCCGCCGTTATCCAAAGCCTGCCGTAAAAGCAACTCGGTCGTTTTGGCGGGAGAAGCTTGCTTCCATAAGATTTCTGCGATTTTTCCCTCATCGACCATATCGGTCAAGCCATCGCTGGCAATCAAAAATCGATCCTTCTTTTTCAGCTCACCCGAAAACGCAAAGGGTTCGATTTCCATTTCCTCGGGGAAAATCCCGATGTGCTGGGTCAGCTTAAATTTCTTTTTCGGCAAAACAGCCTCTGCTCCGTGGATTCGAAGATAATTTTCCTTTTCGGTATGCTCTCGAAAAATCGGAATCAGCCGTCCCCCTCTGAATAGGTAAATCGGGCTGTCTCCGATGTTGCAAAGATGATACCGATCCTCAAGAAAACAGAGCATGGCGGCAGTGGTGCCGATACGCTGTCGAATCATGCCGCGCATCAGGTTGCAGGCTATGACATTCGCCCGCTTACAGATATCCGATAAAGCCGTGTCAAGGTCAAACCGCTGTGCCAGGCTCGGCAAGGTCGAGCAAGCCACATCTGCGGCAACGCCGGAGGCAACCTCCCCCGCTGCCATCCCGCCCATTCCGTCAAATACGCCCATCAGTATCGGCGTATCTGCATAAGCGGAGAGCTTCAACATTTTCGAGGTGGCATTGCCGAAAAGCTTTTCTCCGTTAAAACAAAAATTGTCTTCATTTTTTTCTCTGCACCTGCCCGGATGGCTTGCTGCACTCGCACAAATCTTCATAGCTGTTTCCTCTACACGTTGATGTCGGAATATATTCTTTTCATTTCGGGGGTGTAAATCCCGAAAATCTCCAGTAAAGAGCAAGTTTCTTTGTTTTGCGAAAAAACGAACAGCAAAGACAGGAATGTGTTCCATGTCATTTTGCGTTTGCGATTTTCAATGGCGACCAGCGTTTGCCTGCCCATGCCGATCAGCTCTGCCAGCTCGGCTTGAGAAAGATGGAGCATGGTGCGCAGAGCCACCATATTCTTGGTCATATTTTCAACAGATACTTCTTTTAATGTTTCGTTCAGTTTAAATGACATTATATAACCTCATTTCCGACATAATCCCTTAAACTGCGAAAGAGATACGATTACTTACAGGGTGTAAACCCCACCCTGCAACGGAATGGTACACGAAAACAATATCAGTATAGCACACTGTGATACGTTTGTCAACAAAACGCGACATTTTGTCGTGTTTTTAATTGGATAAAATTTTGCTTCCATCGGTTGACAAAGCCGCGCAGAAAAGCTATCATAAATATAATAATGGGTATAACCGCTTCAGCGAATATCCATAAAATAAAAACGGAGATGATTGCATGAATCCCTTTATTACCTATGAAGCCCTTCGATGCTTTGCTTACTCCAACGACAAAATCTGTAAGCTCCCCATCAAAGGAATCGCCATTTCCTTCTTCGGCTTGGGTGACACCAGTATCTACAATGAGGACTCCATCGAGGCAAAACGCCTTGCCGAAAAAGGAATTCTCTATGTTGTTCCCTACACGAATCCCTGGTCGTGGATGAATCGGCAGGCGGTAAATTACACCGATGAAATTATTGATGTTTTAATCGCGCAATATCGGTTGCCGAATGATGTTACCATCGTTTCCTGCGGTGGAAGCATGGGCGGACAACAGGCGCTGGTGTATACTGCTTTGTCGAAGCGTACCCCCGTTGCCTGTGTTGCAAACTGCCCTGTATGTGATCTTGTTTTTCATATCACCGAGCGCCCCGACCTGCCACGCACCCTCTACAGTGCATTCTTCAACGAAAACGGCTCCCTTGAAAAGGTGTTGGAGACAGCCTCCCCCGTTCACATGGTAGAAAAAATGCCCGATATCAACTATTACATCTTCCACTGCGAATGTGACCAAGCGGTCAATAAAGAAAAGCATTCGGATGTACTGGTTCGCAAAATGAAGGATCGCTTCAAGGTGGTTTACCATACTATCCCCGCACGTGGTCACTGCGATTTGACCGCAGAGATGTGGGAACAGTATTACGAATACATCGAACAAAGTATTTTAGGATAAGCGCTACAATACCCTTTTTCGACGCCACTCCATCCTGCTCGGCTTATGAAAGGATTGCTTCAAAATGGAAGAAGAGAAAAAAACACCGACCGCTGCCAAGGTCACCATTGTTATTTTAACGGTAAGCTGTATTCTGCTTGCCGCCGCGCTTGCACTCCTTTTCCTGTCAACCAAGGTGGAGAAAAGCAGGTCGGTTGCCGCCATTGCTCGGCTGGAAACCGATTTGGACAAAAAGCAAAGCGTCATCGACAACGAGACCATCCCGATCAAGACCTTTAAGGAGCGCGCACAGCAATACGGTGCGGGAGTTCCGTTCCTGCAAAGCTTTTTCGATGATGTCATCGTCTATAAAAACAACCAAGGCATCGTTTATCAGCCAATTGATGACACGCTGCCGAAAAACCCCTATGATTTCAGCAAGCTCTCCTATCAAAACAGCCGGGCACAATATGAGGACAGCAGCGGTATTGTCGGGCTCAAGGGCGTTGACGTTTCGAAATATCAAGGCAAAATTGATTGGCAGGCGGTCAAAAGTGACGACATTTCCTTTGCCTTTATCCGTGCAGGACATCGAGGTTATGCCGAAGCAGGGCAAATTGCGCAAGATCCCTACCTGGTCACCAATTTGACCAACGCCGCCAAAGCCGATATTGATGTCGGCGTCTACTTCTTTTCCCAAGCAATCACCGAGGAGGAGGCTGTCGAAGAAGCCGACTTTGTGCTAAATGCAATCAAGGGGCACTCCGTTTCTTATCCGATTGTGTTCGACATGGAGGAGGTCACCTCCGAGGGAGCAAGAACCGCCAACCTCACCGCCGCACAAATCACCGATATCACCATTGCCTTTTGCGAGCGGATTCAATCGGCGGGATATACGCCCATGATCTACGGCAACATCAAATGGATGCTCGAAAAGCTGGAGCTACCCAGGCTTACCTCCTATCAAAAGTGGTTTGCCCAATATTATAACAAGCCGTTTTTCCCCTACGAATTCCAAATATGGCAGTATACCAACAAAGGAAAGGTCAATGGAATCAGCGGTGACGTGGATTTAAATTTATGCTTTGTCAATACCGACGATACGGCGGTAGAATAAGCACAAAAAAGGAGAAAGAAAATGCAATATCAAATCGTAGGCACCCCTCTGTCTGCCGTCATCTGCAATGTAGAGGCAGGCGAAACGTTAATCACCGAACGCGGCTCAATGAGCTGGATGACCCCGAATATGCAGATGGAGACCACCTCTAACGGCGGCTTCGGGAAAGCGCTCGGGCGTATGTTCGCCGGAGAAGCCTTGTTTCAAAATCGTTATACCGCCGTGGGCGGACCCGGGCAGATTACCTTTGCCTCCAGCTTTCCCGGCTCGATTAAGGCGTTTCAAATTTCCCCCGGCAATGAGATAATTGTCCAAAAAAGCGGCTTTTTGGCAAGCGAAGCAAGCGTGGAGCTGTCGGTCTTTTTTCAAAAGAAGCTCGGAGCAGGCTTCTTCGGCGGAGAGGGCTTTATTATGCAAAGGCTATCCGGCTACGGTACCGCTTTCGTGGAAATAGACGGCTATGCTTGTGAATACGAATTGGCGACAGGTCAGACAATGGTGGTGGATACCGGATATTTAGCTGCCATGTCGGCAACCTGCTCTGTTGACGTTGTTCCCGTTTCGGGCGTAAAAAATATGTTTCTGGGCGGTGAGGGAATGTTCCACACCGTAGTAAGAGGCCCCGGGCGGATCATTTTGCAAACAATGCCGATCAGCGCCGTTGCGGGTGCACTGAGTCCTGTCTTTCCAAGCTCCAAATAATGCAAAAATCGCCTCCGCATGGAAATCCATGCGGAGGCGATTTTTCGTTTCTTCCTTTGTGACGGTAAATTTTATTTGTGATACAGCTTTTTGGTCTGATATTTCGGCTCGCAAGTCAGATTGATACCCAGCTTGCGGAAGGTCACCTCATCCACCTGCGATAAAATAACCGAGGAGTGCGCTTCACAGCCGTGTAGCTTTTCCAGCTGCTTCATTGCCAGCTCGGCGACCGGGTTGGTTGCCGCGCTGATGGTCAATGCGATTAAAATTTCATCGGTATGCAGCCGCGGATTGTGATTTCCCAGATGGTCGGTTTTCAAATGCTGAATCGGCTCGATGATGGTGGGAGAAATCAAATGCATATCGTGCTTGATACCGCCCAGATATTTCAGCGCGTTCAGCAATGCCGCGGAGGAAGCACCCAATAAAGAGGAGGTTTTTCCGGTGACGATTTTTCCGTCGGGAAGCTGGATTGCGGCGGCAGGCATACCTGTTTGTTCTGCCCGCTCCACTGCCGCAGAGGCGACCTTGCGGTCCTCAATGCAGATTCCCGCCTGGTTCATCAGCAGCTCGATTTTATATACCGCCTCGGCATTGAGCCGACCCTGGCGTTGCTCGCACAAGGATTGATAATACCGCCGAATGATCTCCTGCTTGGAGGCTTCGCAGACAATATCATCATCGACAATGCAATTTCCCGCCATGTTGACACCCATATCGGTCGGAGAGTGGTAGGGGCTTTTCCCGGTAATCTTCTCGAAAATCGTATTCAATATCGGGAACACCTCAACGTCCCGATTGTAGTTTACCGTCGTTTCGCCGTACGCCTCCAGATGAAAGGGGTCAATCATGTTGACATCGTTTAAATCCGCCGTAGCCGCCTCGTATGCCAAATTCACCGGATGCTTCAGCGGGAGATTCCAAATCGGGAAAGTTTCAAATTTCGCATATCCGGATTTAATGCCGCGCTTATATTCATGATAGAGCTGGGACAGACAGGTTGCCATCTTGCCGCTTCCGGGGCCGGGAGCCGTAACCACCACAAGAGGGCGACTCGTTTCGATATACTCGTTTTTTCCGTATCCGTCATCGCTGACAATCAGCGGAATGTTACCCGGATAGCCTGCAATGGGATAGTGCAGATATACCTTTATATTCAGACTTTCCAGCCGTTGCTTAAAGTTATCGACCACCGTTTGACCGTTGTATTGCGCGATTACCACACTGCCGACATACAAATTGATATCGCGAAAAGCGTCGATTAACCGAAGAACATCCAAATCGTAGGTAATACCCAAATCACCCCGAATTTTATTCTTTTCGATGTCGGTCGCATTGATGACAATGACGATTTCGGCGTGCTCGGAAAGCTGCAACAGCATTTTGATTTTGCTGTCGGGCGCAAATCCGGGAAGAACGCGCGAGGCATGATAATCATCAAATAGTTTTCCTCCGAATTCCAAGTACAGCTTGTTATCAAACTGTTCAATCCGTTTCAAAATCTGCTCGGATTGCATTTTCAAATATTTGTCATTATCAAACCCTATTGTCATTATATTTTTTCCTTTCCGATTATTTTCTCACTGCTTTCTATTATAAAGTTTTTTCCGCCGTATTACAACCACATTTTTCATTTTTCTTTCATTTTTTATTCAAAAATAAGCTTCGTGTGTCAAAGCAACCGCTTTTGCCTGAAAAATTTATGGAAATTTACCGCATTGCTTTCGGCAAAGCCGTTTTATTTTCCTTTTAGTCACCTGCTGTTTCGGCACCGCACAGTGTCGACTTTTTATTGATATCACATGCAAAATGCACAATATCGGCATTGACAATTTGGATTTTTTGGAATATAATGTAAATGTATTTTTCAGCGACATTCTTTCTTTTTTTGAAACAGACAATCCATAACAGAAAAGGAGCAGTTATTATGAAAAAAGTAATTTTAGCGGGAATCTCTCTCTGCCTGCCTGCGGTAATGCTGTTTGCCGCCTGCGGGGAAACCAAAACTACCTCGGACAACGTCTCTTCGGAGGCGCCACCGATCTCTTCTGCGGCTGAGCAAGCAGACGTTTCCTCCGCCGACATCGTTTCGGCATCGTCCGAGGAAATCGCTTCGGTGGTGTCGGAAGCCGCCTCCTCTACGGCGACAAGCTCGAAGAACAAAGTCAGCTCCAATCCGCCTGCTTCGTCGAAAGAACTATCTTTTGTTCCCGACCCTAAAAATCCGGCATTTTTAAGTGCATCGCAAGAAGATCAAATCAAAAACGCTTGGATAAACAGTTTTATTGATTCAGAAGCAGATAAAACTGATATAGAAGTAAAAATTTTATATTACGGTACGTATCATGATTGTGTTGCGTTAATAATATCTGACAATTATAATTGTTACCCTACAATGTTATGGGATGAGAATATCGACGGAGTCATATTTCACAATCTTTATAATGATGGTATCTTAATTTGGAACAAAGGGGAGTTTTTAAATTTAAAAAAAGTCTACGAACAGGGATTTTTAAGCCAAAGAGATTTAAAAAATATTGAATATTATTTTCGAACAACAAAATAAAAATTCAGCGAGGTAAAAAATGAAAAAATTTATTTCTACGTTTTTAGTTATTATTTTCATATCGTGCGAAATTGTATTATCTGTGAATGCTCATTCTTTAGCGCTTGAAAAGGAGTCTAAAGATAAAATCAATCTTCTTACGGAAAAAAGATTTAATTCAGAACTTACAGAAAAAGAACTTGCACAAATTTACAATGAGCAAAATTACAAAAAAGATTTTGTTCCCGGAGAAGTGATTGTCGGGATGAAAACTTCCGTTAAGGAAAATGAAAAAAGTAAGTATGACTTTTCTGAGCTGTCGGTTTCAAAAATTCAGCAACCTGACAAAAACATCATAGCAACTATAGCGAAAAACGATGAGTATAATTCAATCTTGCAATCACTAGAAAATTCCAGGGCAGTGTATACACTTGAGTTAACATCAAAAACAAAGCAAAGTGTTTTAGATGCTATATCAATTCTCAAAACTGACCCAAACATCGCCTATGCGGAACCCAATTATATATCTTATCCATCTGTAACTTCCAATGATTACTTTAACTATGATCATTGGAATATGGATCAAATACAGATTCCCTCTGCATGGAATATTACTACGGGTCAAAGTTCTACTCGGATTGGTATATTAGATACTGGTTTTAATTATGCACATGATGATTTAAAAGCCAATATTGACCACAATCTGGCATATAATGTATCGGAAGGAACTTATGGTTACAATGCAGATATAAACGCATCTGTTGGACACGGTTCCTATTATGGTCACGGAACACATGTTGCCGGAATTATTGGAGGGGTAGGGAATAATTCAATTGGCATTGCAGGTATCAATTGGAATGCTACAATTGTACCAATTAAAATTGCTATAAGTAATTCAAATAAAAACACAAATATGTCATTAGTGAAAGATGCTGTTAAATATGCAACTGCGCTTGATTTGCCCGT
>CAZFQM010000066.1:0-7636 GCA_964520995.1 uncultured Oscillospiraceae bacterium | reverse complement strand
GATGTTGCTTTCAAACCGCAATCCTTAGCCAACACCTTCGGACAATATATCAGCGACAACGGCTTAACACAGCTGCGCATCGCGGAAACGCAGAAATACGCGCACGTCACCTTCTTCTTTAACGGCGGTGTAGAGACCTGCTTCCCGGGCGAGGATCGGGCTTTGATCCATTCTCCGAAGGTTGCAACCTATGACCTCAAGCCGGAAATGAGTGCATACGAGGTAACCGATGAGGTTGTTTCGCGCATCCAATCGGGCAAATATGATGTCATTATCTTAAACTATGCCAACTGCGATATGGTCGGACATACCGGCGTATTCGATGCCGCCAAAGCAGCAGTAGAGGCAGTGGATACCTGTCTGGGAAGAACGATAAATGCCATTCTTGAGCAGGGCGGCGTGGCTTTGATCACCGCCGACCACGGTAATGCCGACCAGATGTATGAGCCGGATGGTTCTCCGTTTACGGCACATACCACCAACCCCGTTCCGTTAATCCTGGTCAACGAGGATGCTACCTTAAAGGAAAACGGAAAGCTTGCCGACCTTGCTCCGACGATGCTGGATGTTCTCGGCTTGGCTCAGCCTGCCGAAATGACCGGCGAAAGCTTATTGCAACGATAACGCTTCCCGATTCGTAACCTCTCAGGAGCCTACGGGCTCCTGTTTCTTTCCTAAGAAAGGAATCAAAAGCATGGAATTAAAAGAATTAAGAGAGCAAATCGACCAAATCGATATCCAAATCCAGAAGCTGTTTGAGCAGCGTATGGATGTTGTAAAATCGGTTGCCGCCTATAAAAAACAGCATCAATTACCGGTGCTGCACACAAGCCGAGAGGACGAAGTGATTCGTCAGGTGCTTGATCGCGCCGCCCCCGAATATGCATCGGGAGAAAAGGTGCTTTTCACCAACATCATGGACATAAGCAAGTGCAATCAAAAAAAGCTGATTCAATCCGACAATCCGTTTTTGGAGCACTCCTCCCCTTTTTCGCCCGCCAACGCGGAAAAGGTTGCTTGTCAGGGTGTTCCCGGTGCCTATTCTCACATTGCGGCACGAACCCTCTTCAACGAAAAGCAGCTTCATTTTTATCGTCATTTTGAAGAAGTGTTTCAGGCAGTAATCAACGGCGAAGCGGATTACGGCATTTTGCCGATCGAAAACTCCAATGCCGGTTCGGTCGTTGAAGTGTATGAGCTGTTAAAAAAGTACAACATCTTCATCGCCCGACGGCTCAAAATCAAGGTAAACCATTGTCTTGCCGCCCTGCCCGGCACACAGCTGTCCGATATTCGGGAGGTTTTTTCCCATGAACAAGGCATCCATCAATGCAGTGGCTTTATCGAACAGCACAATCTGACGGCGCACGCTTATTCCAATACTGCCGCCGCCGCAGAATACGTTGCACAAAGCGACAATCCGCATTTTGCCGCTGTTTGTTCGAGCCTGGGCGCGCAAATAAACGGCTTACAGATTCTTTCCGATCATATTGCCAATATCGATGAAAACTATACTCGATTCATCTGTATCTCCAAAAAGCCGCAGTATTCCGAAGAGGATGATATTATTTCCATCTCCTTTTCTCTTCCGCACACGGTAGGCAGCTTGTACCGTATGCTGACCAAATTCTCGGTTTACGGAATCAATATGCAAAAAATCGAGTCCAAGCCCATCGGAAATAAAAATTTCGATATTATGTTTTATCTTGATTTTACCGGCAATTTAAAGGATGAAAATGTTTCCGCATTGCTCAATGACCTTTCGGTCGATTTATTGCAATTCAAATATCTCGGAAGCTATATTGAAAAATAATAAAAGCCGTGAGTTCCTCGGGAGACTCACGGCTTTTATTATGCTACCCTGTCTATTAACTTTTCCGCCTACGCTTCTTTTTTGATTGCGCTTACGGTGTGTATATCGCGCCCAAGCTTGCCGCAATCGCGACACATTGCTCCAAATCGACCCTCGTCTGTTGCAAATTGACCTCCGATGCCTCAATTCCGTTCAAATCGCTTCCTCGCAAATCCGAGCCCTTGAAGCTGGCATTCAACAAAACAGCCCCGTAAAAGCCGCACCTGTCAATGCGACATTTTTCCAGCATACAACCTGTCATATCCGCTCCCTCAAATTGGATGCCGCAAAGCTCGGTTTTGCTGAAATCCAGCTCCTTTAAGCAGGTGTAGGACCAATCTCCGCCGATAATATTGATGCAATTGATATCCGCATCTCCGAAATCCGACCCGGTCATTTTACATTCTCTCACCGTTGTCGCAAAGAAAGAGGCAAATCGGAATTTGCAATTTAAAAAGGCGGAAAGGATCAGCTCACCGCCGTTAAATTTACTGCCGCTGAAATCACACCGTTCAAACCTGCACTTCAGCAAAACCGCTCCCGAAAAGTCACAGCCTCGAAATCGACAGCCCAGAAATTCATACTTTTCCAGTACCTCTTCCTCGTTTATCAAATCGAGCAACTCTTCCTCGGTAAAATCTTTATTTTCGAACTTTTTCAACCTTATCTCATCGCTCCGCTTCCCATAATTTGCTTCATAAATTATTCTATCACTTTATCCGCATTTTGCAATCCCCTTTTCTCAATTACCGAATTTATTCTGATATCTCATAAAATCGCGTATATTTTACAGCTTGACCTCATAAATATAACTAAAACGCCTCTTTTTCGGTTGCACTTTCTTCGAGATTATGGTATGATAATAAGGATTAGATAAATGATGCTTTAGAAAGGTTTGGCGATAATCATGGCAAAAACCAGAGTATGCGTAATTTTCGGAGGTGTTTCTTCGGAACACGATGTTTCTTTGATGTCAGCCTCCTCGGTCATACAGCAAATTCCGAAAGATAAATACGAAATTATCTGCGTCGGCATTACCAAAAAAGGCAGATGGCTTTATTTTCCCGGAGATGTCTCAATGATTGCAAACGGAGAATGGGAATCACATCCCGATTGTACCACCGCCATTATCAGTCCCGATCGCACCCATAAGGGCTTGGTTAAAATCATGAATGACGGCGAGACCTCGATTCTTCATATTGATTGTGTTTTCCCGGTATTGCATGGCAAAAACGGTGAAGATGGCACGATTCAGGGACTTTTCGCCATTGCGGGAATCCCCTTTGTCGGCTGTGATACTGTATCCTCCGCCATCTGCATGGATAAAGCCTTTACCCACACCCTATTGGACCATGCGGGTATCAAAACAGCACCCTGGATTGCCGTAAACCGTTGCGACATTTCAAACCTGGAAAAAATAATTCCTCAAATGGTGGAGAAGCTCGGATTTCCAATGTTTGTAAAGCCTGCAAATGCCGGCTCATCAGTCGGTATCAATAAAGCTGTCAATGAAGAACAGCTCAAGGATGCCATCAAAATTGCCTTTTCGCATGACACCAAGGTAGTAGTGGAAAAAGCGATTGTCGGTATTGAGGTGGAAACTGCCGTGATGGGATATGATAATCCGCAAATTGCCGAACCGGGAGAGATCGTTCCCTGTAATGAATTTTATGATTATGAAGCCAAATATATCATGGGCACCTCGCAACTGCATATCCCGGCACGAATCAGCGAAGAGGACACCGAGTACTTAAAGGAAACTGCAATCAAAGCCTATAAGGCGCTCGGCTGCGGCGGTCTTACCCGCATTGATTTCTTTATTACCCCCGAGCATGAAATTATTCTCAACGAGCCCAATACCCTCCCCGGCTTCACCTCTATTAGCATGTATCCGAAGCTTTGGGAGTATAGCGGCATCACCTATTCGGATTTGCTTGATAAGCTGATTACTACTGCAATAGAAAGGGCGGAGCTTTAGTGGACGACAAACCGATTGGCGTATTCGACTCGGGACTCGGCGGACTCACAACGGTAAAGGAATTAAAAAAGCTTCTTCCGCATGAGGATATTGTTTACTTCGGTGACACCGGACGTGTTCCCTATGGAACGCGCGGGCGTGACACAGTTGTAAAATACGCCTGTCAGGATATCAATTTTCTTCTCAGCCAAAATGTAAAAATGATTATCGCCGCTTGCGGAACTGTCAGTGCAACCCTGCCGCAATCGGTTATATCCTGCTTGCCTATTCCTTTTACCGGAGTACTGCTCCCTGCGGCACAGGCGGCTTGTGTGACCTCATTAAGCGGTAAAATCGGCGTGATAGGCACTACCACCACCATTAAAAGCGGCGCTTACGGAAAGGCTATGCGTTCCATCCGCAACGATGCGGTAATTACCGGAAACGCCTGTCCGCTGTTTGTGCCACTCATCGAAAACGGCTACATTCAGCCCGACAACAAGGTCATTCGCTGGGTTGCCGAGGATTATCTGAGGGTGTTTGAGCAAAGTGACATCGACACCTTGATTTTAGGCTGCACCCATTTCCCGATCATCCGTCCCGTGATTGCCGATATTTTGGGAAATACCATATCCTTAATCGACCCGGGCGAGGAAACCGCGCGTTTTGCCGCGGCACTGCTTACCAAGGAGCACAAGCTGAATCCCAAATCGGAAATCGGCTCCTGCCGCTTTTACGTCAGCGATTCTATCGAAAATTTTGCGGAAAACGGCAGCTTGTTCCTGGGAGAAAGCATCACAAATGATGTTAAACGCATCAATATCGAAGATTATCCGACACAATTGGAATAATAAGCATTTCTTACAGGAGGATTCCTCTCATTATGAAAAAAAAAGAGGTTTTTATCTCAATCGTCGGTAAGCAAATCACCGACGGTGACAGCGAAACCAGTGAATTATACACAAAAGGCACCTACTATCGTCAGAAAGATAGCTATTACATCTCTTACGATGAAACCGAGGCAAGCGGATTTAAAGGTTCCCGCACTGTAGTCAAGGTCTCCGGAAGCGACAAAGTAGTCATGATGCGAAGCGGTGCCGCCTCATCGCACTTAATCATGGAAAGCAATCGACGATGTGTAGGACAGTACGGAATTGAGCAGGGTCAGCTGTTTATCGGCGTGACCACCGAAGAAATTTCCAATCAGCTCAACGAAGACGGCGGAAAGCTGTATCTCCGCTATCAGCTGGATTTAAATGCCAAAAACCTCAGCACAAACGAAGTGTTTATCACTGTACAGGATTGTTAAAAAAGACGTATATACGGTGTCCGATAAGCCAAATTCCTATCGACGCCCATCAAAGAAAGGTATTGAAAAACAGATGAACAATTTAATGCAATCAGCAACCGAACAACTGCGTTCTCTCATCAAAGAGAGCCTGCAAAACGCAATCAAGCAAGGAGCTTTGCCGGAAAACGATATTCCCGAATTTGTCATTGAAATCCCGTCGGACAAGGCACACGGCGATTTTGCCACCAACGTTGCCATGGTATCCGCACGTGCTTTTCGGCTGGCTCCGAAAAAAATCGCAGAAATTATCACCGAGCATCTGGACATCACCGACAGCTATTTTCATAAATTCGAAATTGCGGGTCCCGGCTTTATTAACTTCTTTTTAGGTGCACATTGGTTTTCGGATGTGCTGCATGAGGTCATTGACAGCGGCGACAATTACGGCAGAACCGATTTCGGACAAGATAAAAAGGTCATGGTAGAATTTGTATCCGCCAATCCGACCGGTCCGATGCACATCGGCAATGCGCGTGGCGGTGCAATCGGAGACGGACTTGCTTCGGTGCTCGAATGGGCAGGTTATCGGGTTTTCCGAGAGTTCTATGTCAACGATGCGGGAAACCAAATCAACAAGTTTGCACTCTCCCTGGAGGTTCGCTATCTACAGCTGTTCCAAGACGGAATCGAAATGCCGGAAGATGCCTATCAAGGCGCCGATATTACCGCTCATGCCAAGGCTTTTGCGGAAATCAACGGGGACAAATATGTAGATGCTCCCTCCGAGTTGCGTCGTCAAGCGCTGGTTGACTATGCCCTGCCGCTCAACATCGCAGGCTTAGAGGAAGATTTGAAAAAATATCGCATCGTTTATGATAACTGGTTCCGTGAATCCACTCTGCACCAAAACGGAGAGGTGGACAAGATAATCGCACTGTTCAAGAGCAAGGGATGTACCTATGAATCGGAGGATGCGCTCTGGTTTAAGGCGACGGATTTCGGTGCAGACAAAGATTTCGTTTTGGTTCGCTCCAACGGCGTTCCGACCTATGTGGTGCCCGACATCGCTTATCACTATAACAAGCTGGTCACTCGCGGCTTCGACAAAGCAATCGACGTTTTGGGTGCAGACCATCACGGATATGTTCCCCGCCTAAAAGCTGCCCTGCAAGCACTCGAGGTTGACCCCGACAAGTTGGATGCTGTTTTGATGCAGATGGTGCGCTTAGTACGTGACGGCGAAGTCATCAAGGCAAGCAAACGAAGCGGAAAGGCCATTACCCTGGTGACCCTGCTGGAAGAGGTTCCGATCGATGCCGCACGTTTCTTCTTTAACATGAGAGAGGCGAATTCCCACTTTGATTTCGATCTGGACCTGGCAGCCGACGAGACCTCTCAAAACCCGGTTTACTACGTACAATATGCCCATGCGAGAATTTGCAGTATCTTAAAAAATCTTGCCGCAGAGGGCATTGTGCCGAAGCCGGCAGACCAATGCAATTTTGACTTACTCCAAGCACCGGAGGAGATTGAGCTGATTCGCTACCTGGCGACCCTGCCGAACGAAATTATCGATGCCGCACAAAGCTATGACCCCTCTAAAATGACCAAGTATGCCATTGAGGCGGCAACGCTGTTTCATAAATTTTACAATGCCTGCCGTGTGCGCGGCGAAGAGGAAGCACTCATGCAAGCCAGAATTTCGCTCTGCCTTGCTACCAAAACCGTGCTGAAAAACGTGCTTTCCATTCTGAAAATCGGTGCCCCCGAATCAATGTAAGGTAAAATCACTTTTATCATAAAATATTGGGAGAAAAAAATGGATACTTCTTATGGTCCTCAATTGTTCATCTCACGGAATACCGACGATTTATTGTCTGCCGAGCTTTCGGAGCATCGCACCATATCGGGCGGTGTTCTAACCGCGGAGGAGCCGGATACCGATTGCAGCTTTTCGGAATTACTGTCGGAAGCACGCAATAAGATAGCGGCTTTGAAAGCAAAGGGAGCAAAATTTATCCTTGCCGAAAACTGTCAAGCGCTGCAACAGGCGCGTATTGCCGTTTTTGCCGCTCGAAAAGAACAGCTCCCGCTGATTGTCACCATGCTTTGCGATGCCGACGGTGTTACCCCATTCGGCGGTACGGTAGCCGCTTCCCTTGTCTCCTTGCAGGCGCTCGGCTTGACTGCATTCGGCATTTCGGGAGAGCTTACCCCGCAGGAATCCGCCGATGTTCTGGCGTCGGTTATTCCTTTTGCCAAGATTCCTCTGGTTGCCGCTCCCACCGCGGGCGCACCCAATCCGATTCTGCCCGATACATATGACCTGTCGCCCGAAAAAATGGCAGAGGCAATCACGCCGATTCTGGAATGCGGCGTTTCCGTTTTATTGGAAAACAAAGGGGTCTCCCCCGCACACGCCGCCTGTATCCGACAAAAGCTTTTTTCCTTTGACTCCGCTTCGTTGCGATTGGAACGGGAGGATGAGCAGGAGCATATTATTCTTGCAAACGAAAAGGACTTTTTCATCATCAAT
>CAZFQM010000065.1:1781-7664 GCA_964520995.1 uncultured Oscillospiraceae bacterium | reverse complement strand
GGAATCGGACACCCCTGTTTCTTATGTTGCAGACCACAATATGCCCGATTATTCCGCTGCAAAGGAAGCAACCGAGGAACTGTCGCAGGCGGATTTTCGCCATCTGGATTTGAGCAAGTTTGCGTCGGTTGCCTCCGAGACGGTTGTTGCCGAAGTGGCAACCGATTCGGCAACAGGAAAGGAACAACCAACCTGTGAAGAACCGCCGGTTGCGGAAGCAATACCGCAGGCTGCCGCTTCGGAATCGGCTGAGACACCGGCAACAGCGGCAGAGGAAAGAACGGAACGGGAAGCAATCGAAAAAATTCGGTTTTGCGGCGAGCTGTTTAAAACCTATATTCTGGCGGAGATTGACAGCAATTTCGTAATGGTGGATAAGCACGCCGCGCACGAGCGGATTTTGTATGAAAAGCTGAGAGCCTCTCGGGGCGAGATAGAGGGACAATTGCTCTTAACGCCCTTGACCCTGACCTTTTCCCGCGAGGATTATTCCGCACTGATTAACAACCGCAAGGAAATCAGAAAGTACGGCTTTGAGATTGAGGACTTCGGGCAATGCACCGTGCAGGTGCGGGAAATACCGATTTTTTTGGATACGCTCGATGCGACACAGGTTTTGTATGAGCTGGGCTGTAATTTAAGAAAAAACAAAAGGGATATTACGCCCGAGCTGATTGACGATATGCTGCACTCTATTGCCTGCAAGGCGGCAATCAAGGCCAATGACAGCAGTAGTGAGCAGGAATTGCTGGCAATCGTCAAAGAGGTATATACCAACGAAATCATTCGGTACTGCCCTCATGGCAGACCGGTCGTTTTGGTGACAAGCAAATATGAGCTGGAGAAAAAATTTCATCGAATCGTTTGAGAAAGGAGCGTTCGGATGGACAGAAAAATTCCGTTGGTTGCGGTCGTCGGTCCGACGGCTTCGGGAAAAACGGCGCTGGCGGTTTCGCTTGCAAAGCAGTTTCACGGCGAGGTGGTTTCAGCGGACTCCATGCAGATTTACAAGCAAATGGATATCGCAACGGCGAAACCGACCCAAGCGGAGAAAGAGGGTGTGCCGCACCATTTGCTGGACTTTTTGGAGTTGTCGCAGAGGTTCAGCGTGGCGGATTATACCGCATTGGCGCATCAAAAAATCAGGGAGATTGACAAGCGGGGAAACCTGCCGATTTTGGTGGGCGGTACTGGGCTTTATATTGACTCGGTGGTGAATAATATTTCATTTTCGGAGATTAAAACCGACGAGACATTGCGTGGGGAGCTGGAACGGCTTGCTGATGAAAAGGGTGCGGAATATCTGCTGGAGGAGCTGCGACAGTTCGATCCGGAATCGGCACAACGGCTGCACCCGAACAATCTGACACGCATCATTCGCGCCATTGAGGTTTATCGCATCACCGGGGTGACCATGACCGAGCATCAGCTTCGGAGCAGAGCGGCACCTGCTGCCTATCGTTCGGTGCTCATCGGGCTGGATTTTAAAGATCGACAGAAGCTGTATGAACGAATCAATTTGCGGGTCGATCGGATGTTTGCGGACGGACTTTTGGCGGAAGCCGAGGCGATATTGTCAAATCCGAGCCTGGGAACGGCGCGGCAAGCAATCGGATATAAGGAGTTGCAGCATTATTTTGACGGCAGTGAAAGCTTGGAGGAGGCAACTGCGAAAATCAAGCAGTAAACGCGCCGATAAGCCAAGCGCCAATTGACCTGGTTTCGGAAAAATCCGAATATTCATTGGATTTATGTCGATTGCTGTCGAAATTTTGACGAGATATCGGAACAGGCAGCTTCACTTTTAAAATTTATTGAATGATTTGAAAATTATTTTAGGTTTTGTCTGGAAATCTATGAAATAATGTGATATGATAGTATTGTATCGGAGATACCTGCTTGCATGAGCGGTGTATCGCTTTGAAAATGATGTGCGAAAGGGTGCAGTTCGGTGAAAACAGTAAATTTGCAGGATGTCTTTTTAAACCAAGCGAGAAAAGAAAAAATGCCGGTAACGATTTTTCTTACAAACGGCTTTCAATTTCGCGGAATCGTGCAGGGCTTTGACAATTTTACCGTAGTGCTGGACAGCGACGGAAAGCAGAATTTGGTTTATAAGCACGCGATTTCCACTGTTGTGCCGTCCCGCCCCATCTCTATGCTTGATGCATCAGCCTCCGAGGAAGTAAAAAACGCAGATTAAATCAAAAGCAGGTCGGCTTTTTCAAAAACGGATAAAGAGTCGATATTGCTTTCGGGAGTAATAAAGAGAAAGGATTGTTTAACGGCGTGAATTCCAGAATCATTAAAATCATTTCCGTTTTGCTTTCTGTCTTTATCATCCTATATGTCATTACCCAGGTGGTTTCCTTTTTCTATTCTCCCTATGAGACGGAAACGGTCTTTACCACCACTATCAATAACAGCATTCAGACAAGCGGCTTGATGATTCGAGACGAATCCGTGATCAATCAAAAAAAGCAGGGCGTTCTCAGTTATCAGATTCCGAACGGCAGTAAGGTGTCCAAAAATTCGGTGATTGCGATGCGATATGCATCGGAGCAGGATATGCTGACACAAACGAAAATAGAAAGCATTACCAAAGAAATCGAGGTGCTGACCGAGGCACAGAAAAAAGGAGCAACGGTTGGTGCGACGCTGGACTCTATCACGGCACAGCTGAATGAGACCTATTTGCAGCTGATGGGCGACCTGAAAGAGAATACGCTGGACGGGTTAGAGGAGTACAAGCTGAGCGTGCAGGAGCTGATTAGCAAAAAACATATTGTCATCGGAAAGAAAACCGATTACAATACCGGGATTGCTTCTCTGCAAGCAGAGAAAAAGGAACTGCAAAACAGCATCAAAAGCAAGCCTACTGCGGTGACGGCGGATAATTCCGGTTATTTTGCGCAAACGGTGGACGGTTATGAGCAGCAGTTTCGATGTGCGGATGCGGCGCAGATATCGGTAGACACCTTAAATCAATTGGTTGCGCAGAAAAAAGAGATTGATGCCGGAAAAGGCGAAACGGAATACATCGGAAAATTGATTGACAGCTTCGATTGGTAGTTTGTCGCATTGGTGAACAAAACCGATATTACTTCCATTAAGGTCGGTAACTCGGTGCGATTGATTTTTCATGCATACGGCAATACCGAATATGAGGCAACGGTGGAAGCGGTTGACTTCGATAAGTCACGGGAGCAGAATACGGTGGTGTTCCGCTGTAATGTGATGGACAACAATATTACCCGAATGCGAGTGGAGGATGTCGAGATTGCCAAGTCCTCGGTGACAGGCATCAAGATACCGAAAAAAGCGGTGCGATATGAGAACGACGAAATCGGCGTCTATGAAAAGATACGGCAGAAGCTGTATTTCCGAAAAATAGACAAGCAGTATGAGACAGAGGATTATATTATCAGCAAGATACAGGAAGATGATGGCGACCATGAATATGTGCATCAATATGATGATGTTGTCATAAAAGGGAAGGATTTGTATGATCAAAAGCCAGTTGGGTAGTCGGGAGGAGCAAAAGCCCTTCGATCTCATTGCCGAACGGCTTCATAAAATAGAGTATGAAATCGGAGAGGCCTGCGCCAAAAACGGCAGGAGCGGGGAAGAGGTTACTGTCATGGCGGTGACCAAAACCGTTGCTCCGAAATATATCAACTTTGCGGCGCAGCAGGGGATCACCCTGTTAGGAGAAAATCGCGCGCAGGAATTAACGGAAAAATATGATGATTATCTTTTAAAGCAGGAAAACATTCATTTTATCGGTCATCTTCAAACCAATAAGGTGCGGCAGATTATCGATAAGGTGTGTTTGATACAATCGGTCGATTCGTTACGACTTGCACAGGAAATTGACCGGCAGGCAGAAAAACGAGACCGAATCATGGATGTTTTATTGGAAGTAAACATCGGGCAGGAGACCAGCAAAAGCGGTGCTCCGGTCGGTGAGGTGCTTCCTTTGGCGGAAAGCGTATTGCAACTGCCGCATCTTCGCTTGCGGGGATTGATGGCAATACCGACAGTGGAATATCCGGAGCGGGATTTCGCAAATGCGGAAGCATTGTTTCGGCATTTGCAGGAGAAATTTTCCGATGCTGCGCCGATAGATACCTTGTCACTCGGAATGTCGGGAGACTATCCGCTGGCGATAAAATACGGTTCCACCTTGGTGCGATTAGGGTCTGCCATATTCGGACCGAGAGGCTGATTGCAAAGTAACGGTTGCGGAAAAATCAACAAATAAGAATGAATTATTTTAGGAGGAGAAACATGAGCTTTATTGATAAGATGAAAAGCTTCATTGGCGCCGATGAAGAATATGAGGATGAAATGGGCTTTGAAAAAAAGGAAAAGCCGCAAGAGGAGGAAATTGACACCGAACCCTTTAACTACGATGCACCGATGCCCTCCGGAAATAAGAAAAACAACAAGGTGGTCAACATTCATGCAACCACACAGCTGCAGGTCGTTTTGGTCAAGCCGGAGCGCTTTGACGATGCAAGCTCGGTTGCGGACCATTTGAATGATAAAAGAACGGTTGTGCTGAACCTGGAGTCTACCAACAAGGATGTGGCAAGACGGCTGGTTGACTTTTTGAGCGGCGTTGCCTATGCCAACAACGGTCAAATCAAGCGCGTGGCGGCAAGCACCTTTATCATCACTCCCTACAATGTGGATATTGTAGGCGATTTGTTGGACGAGTTGGAAAACAACGGCGTTTACTTCTGATATGGGGAATTTTAATCGGAGCGGCACCGAGGATACCGAAGAGCTTTTCTTGGCTCGGATTCGGGATATGGCGGACACCTGCGAGCGAAAATGTGTTCCGCGGTTTACCGCGTTTTTGGACGAAAGCCAGGTCTTTGCGGCGAAACGGTATCTGGAGCGGAGCATGGTATCGGGGTATCTGTTTTGGGGCGGATATTCGGGTGCGAAGCGTCAGATGCTCGGCTTTTTCCCGGACTATATGGAACCTTCCGAAAGCGACTTCCCGATAGAAGCGTTTACGGTTACCTATCGTGCAGTTGATAAGCTGTCTCATCGGGATTTTCTCGGTTCTCTGATGGCGTTGCAGATTAAGCGGGAGGCTATCGGTGATATTTTGGTATCGGACGGCAGTTGCAGCTTGTTTACCACCGATAAGGTAGCACCGCTGGTTTTGTCGGATATTCGAAAAATCGGTCGAGTCGGAGTTAAGGTTGTGCAGGGGCTTACGACAGAGCCGATTGCCGAGGAGAAATTCTCGGATATTAGCGGAACGGTCGCATCAATGCGGCTGGATTGTGTGACCTCCTTATTGGTCGGCAAGAGCAGGGAAAAAACGGGTGAGCTGATTAAGAGCGGCGTTGTTTCGGTAAATTATCAGATTTGTGAAAACAACAGTATGTCGGTAAAAAGCGGCGACGTGATAACGGTAAAGGGCTTCGGTAAGGCACGGGTTCCCGATGAGCTTCGAAAGACCAAAAAGGATCGTTATTTTATTGTGTTGCAAAAATATATTTAGAATTCTTTTTGATAAAGAAAGTTGGGGTGGCGGTCATGAACGGTAAGGAAATTTTAGGAAAGCAATTTGAAAAGGCGGCTTTCGGATACAGAGCAGGAGAGGTAGAGGACTATCTGCGGGAGGTTGCACAGTATGTTGACAACCTAAACAAGGAAAAAGCTGTTTTAGAGAAGAAAATCCAAATATTGGCTGACAAAATAAATGAATATCGCAAAGACGAAGAAAGCATGAAGGAGGCTTTGCTCGGCGCACAGCGTCTGGGCAATACGGTGATTGCCGAAGCAAAGGAAAAGGCGGAGAAGCTGATTGCCGAGGCACAGGAAAAATCGGATAAAATGCTTTCGGAAGCGGAAAAGGAA
>CAZFQM010000065.1:0-1771 GCA_964520995.1 uncultured Oscillospiraceae bacterium | reverse complement strand
GAAGCCTCTAAGGCGGTAACCGGCATTAAGATGCAGACCGAAAAGGAGCAGCAGTGCTTGTTGAAAATGCAAAGAGAGGTATCAAGCTTTAAAACAAAATTGCTGTCTATTTATAAATCTCATCTTGATTTAATTACCTCCTTACCCGAGCTGGAAAAGGAGCAGGTAAAGGAAGAGGCTAAGGAAGAAAGCTTGCCGCAGGAGCAAGCTGAGCCGACACCTGCAGAGGAATCGGCTGTTTTGTCCGAGCCTGTGAAAGAAGAGAGCAAGGCGGAAGAGCCGAATGTTCCCGTAAAAGAGGAAAAAGCGGTTGACCCGGTGGAGCAAGCAAAGCGGGAGCTGGAAAACACACAACAGATTGCAAAGCGTCAGCTTCATGTAATCAATGAGGATAACGCCAAAACGCAACCGATTCCGTTTATGAATCATAACCAGCATGGCTTTTTCAAATCGGAGCGGGTGGACATGGAAAGCTCTTTTGAATCCAAATTCGGAGAATTGCAGTTCGGCAAAAACAATAAATAAGGATCATTGCTGTACGAATGCCGCTTTTAGGTGGCATTCGTATCGTGATGTTATTTCGTAAAAATAAAAACAAGTAGTATGAAAATTGACCTATATTGCATTGGCAACAGCATTCGTGCTGATCGTTTTGGATCAGCTGATTAAATTTATCGTCGATACCAATATGGCGGTTTCGCAATCCATTCCGGTGATGCAGGATGTGTTGCATTTCACTTACGTTCAAAACGAGGGAGCGGCTTTCGGGATCTTTCAAGGTCAGCGCTGGATTTTGGTGGGTGTCACCTCGGTTGTAATTCTGGTAGGTATTTATTTGCTGGCGGCAAAAAAGCTGAAGAGCAATTTTTTGATATGGTCGGTGGCGTTGGTGATTGCCGGCGGAATCGGCAATTTGATTGACCGTGTTTTCAGGCAGTTTGTCATTGATTATATTGAGGTGCGGCTGATTCATTTTGCGGTCTTTAATTTTGCCGATTGCTGTGTTGTAATCGGTACCATTATGATTGTTTGCTATCTCTTGTTCAGTGAGCTTTGGGAAAAGAAAAAAGAGAAAGCGACGGATTCGTTATCGGCGTCGGAGGAGGTCTCGGAAGTAGCTTCTGAGGCAGAAAATGCCGAGTTGCCGCCGATGGAAACGGAAAATCCGTCCGAAGATTCTGCTTATGATGAAAGATAATGTGGAGCTTGTTGCGGTGCAGGAGGATATCGGAACGCGGATTGACCTTTTTTTGGCGCATCGGCTTCCCGAAATGTCGCGTTCTGCCCTGCAAAAGCTGTTGGAAAGCGGTAATGTGACCTGCAACGGAGTCATCGTCGGCAAAAATTACAAGCTGCGATGCGACGATCGGATGACGGTATTGCTTCCGCAGCCCAAGCAGATGAGTCCCGAGCCGCAGAATATCCCCTTGGAGATTCTCTATGAGGATGATGACCTGCTGGTAGTCAATAAGCCAAAGGGGATGGTGGTACATCCTGCGGCGGGCAACGAGGACCACACCCTGGTGAATGCGCTGCTGTATCACTGCGGCTCGCATTTGTCCCGGGTAAACGGAGAGATTCGCCCCGGTATTCTGCATCGTATCGATAAAAATACCAGCGGGTTGCTGGCGGTGGCAAAAAATGACACAGCGCATCTTTTTCTGGCAGAGCAGATACAGGCACATAGCTTTACCAGAGAGTATCGCGCGGTGGTGTACGGCGTTGTAAAGGAAGATTGCTGCTTTTGGAATGTGCCGTTGGGATGAAGCCT
>CAZFQM010000064.1:0-7665 GCA_964520995.1 uncultured Oscillospiraceae bacterium | reverse complement strand
CAGGCTTTCTCAGCACGGCGGCATTGTCGTGCGGAGGCATTCGCTTCGGCTTTAACGGTGCGGGCACCAATATCCGCATGGGTATCAATAAGTCGCTTCAACTGGATGGAATGCATATGGAGCTGGCAAACCTCAATGTTACGGCGGGAGGAAGAATTGCTTTCTATTTGGCAGATTTGAACCATGAGGGATATTCTCAGCTCAATACGGGGGACGGCTACAAATTCGCACCGATGGCGATTGTGCTGGATACTGCCAAGGGAACGATTGAGTATATGTCGGTGGATTGGACACCCGACCCGACCGACCCGAGCATTACCGGCACGATTATTGCCAACGAATTGGTGCAATCGGATAATCTCAAGGCAGAGAAGCTTGCCGGTAAAAATATTTCGGTACGCCTGTCCGACAACAAGGACGGAAGCTGGAAGGTAACCATCCAAAACGTCTCCGGCACCATCACCAAGGCAATGCTGGATACCACTACCATGCTAAGCGATGTTAACAATGCCTATCTCACTTTATCGGTAAATGGAGAGGGCAACACTCTTTCCTTTGACGTAATTTCTCTGCATGGCGGTAATGAGACCTGCGCAGGCTCGTTGAGCAAGGCGGAGATTGCAGAGGTAGATAACGTTGTTTCGTTGATTAACAAAATCGGCGAAGTGACAGCGGAAAGCGGCGAAAAGATTGCGGCGGCGGAAAAAGCATATCAAGAGCTGTCCAAAACGCAGCAGGGCTTGGTAAGCAATTACGGCGCGCTGAATGCGGCAAAGCTGATGTATGATCGGATGAATGCGACCGACCCTTACCAAGATGTGAAATATTACAGCCTTACCACCGATGATTTAATGGGTACCAACCATTGGGGCGATTCCCTGAGCTACGGCAATGTAACGGGCGGCGGTGTTCACTTTAAATGGTTTAATGTGGGTACCGATGTTCGTATGGGTATCAACCGCGAAATGAAATTTGACGGCTTACATGCTGTGATTGATAATCTGAATATTACCGCGGGAAGCAGCTTTGCATTTTATATTGCCGATCTGTTCGATTTCGATTGGGCGGAGCAGTATTCTCAGTTTACCAATGGCAGCCCGCTGGCGTTGGTGATTGATACCAAGGCGGGAACGCTTTCGGTAGCTTCCAAGGATGAAAGCGGAAATACGGTTCAAACCCTGCTGGTTTCCGATTCCTCTCTGACTTACAGTATGCTCAGCAAGGTGCAGTTTGACCTTCAAATTACCAAAAATGCAGAGGATGACAATTATACGGTTCGCGTTTTGGATGCAGAGGGAACCATTACACCGCAGATGCTGGCAAGGGCGAAAAATCTTACCAAATTGGATCGGGTATATCTCACGGTTTGTCCCTGGGGCAGTGGTGTGAGCATGGAATATGACCTGCTGGCATTGCATGGCGGAAATGTTGTTTGCGCAGATGAAATTACCGATGCACAGCGTGCCGAGTTGGAAGACGTTGTGAATGCTATCATTAAAATATACAACGAAAAAGGACAGATTGATGCCGCTTCCGGTGAAAAGCTTAATACGGCATGGGAGCTGTATGACAAGCTTCCTTTGGATATCAAAGCTTTGGTTTCCAATTATCAGATGCTGGAAAGAGCGGAGTTGGTGTATCAGGTTGTGGATGCCATTGAAAATATCGGTACGGTGACCTTGGAAAGCAAGGCACTTATCGAAGGAATTCGATCCGATTACAAGGGTTTGATCGGTGAACTGAATAACCAGGTGGGAGATTACAGTGCACTTGACATTACCAACCGTACTCTGGTCGGCAACTATGCGAAGCTGAATGCCGCAATTGCTCAGCTGTACGGCTTGGAAAAAGAGGCTGCACTTGCCGCAATGAAAAACGGCGGCAGCGATGACCAAAACGGCGGAGGCAACCAGGGAGGAAGCAACCAGGGCGGAAGCACACCGAACACCGATGCTTCGTCCACTGCGACCTTTGCCTTGGCGTGCATGGTGTCTGCATTGGGTGCGGCGCTTGTGCTCAGAAAAAGAAATGCTTTTGATAAAGTTGTTTCCGAATAACAAAGGAGGGAGATTGTGAAATGAAAAAGCGTTCCGTTGTTTCTTTGTTCACGGCGATTGCTGTCGGTGCTGTCGCTATGTTAACTCCTGCCTCTGCATTGGCGGCAGAAAACACCTATATTGATAATTCCGATTTGGTGCCGAAATATGTAGAGGATGAATATGTTACCATGGAGGATTCGGGCGGCGGTCTGCAAAGCCCGGATTGGGTAAAAAGCTTAGTGATTGCGGAAATCGTCATTGCCAGAGCGACCGATGAGGGAACCTTCCAGGCTGCGGTAAAGGTACTTGACCACTACAGTGAGATGGGAATAAACGGTATCTGGTTGACGCCGTTTATGGATACCAGCCAGGGGACAGGCGGACATTACGGCAATTTCGGTCCTCACACGGTTGACCCCGATTTGACGGGAAAGGAAACCTATGAGGAAAGCTGGCAGGTAGTCAAGGAGTTTGTGGATGAAGCACACAAGCGTAATATCCGTGTTTTCTCTGATATGGTTACCTGGGGTGTTGAGTGGAATGCACCCTTGTATACCGAGAAGCCGACATGGTTTAGCGGCGTGTCGGTATGGGGTGGCTATAACTTCAACTGGAGCAATCAGGAGTTTTATAACTGGTTCCAAGAGCAGTTGCTGTTTTATGTGACTGATATCGGCTTTGATGGCTTCCGTTGCGATTGCGAACCGGCTATCACCGGATATAGTATGTACCGTGAGGTGAGAGAAAAGGCGCTGGAAAAGGGAGAAAAAATCGCAATCTTTACCGAGAGTACCAATGAGCGGTTGGAGCCGGCGTATGATTTTGACGAGCATTCCAGTGAGGATAACACCTGGCATATGTATGATTTGTATACCGAATGGTATGATATCACCGAATCTGTCAAAAAGGGCTACGGGCTCGGCACCACCAACCTGGAGCTTTGGGATGAAGCGGGAACCGCTCGGTTTTATTCCTTTAACACCTCCTGCCATGATAACAGATATTCGGTGAACGGCGACATGGTGAATTTTGCGTATCAATCCTTGTTGTCGCCGTTTATCCCGATTTTCTTCATGGGTGAGGAATTTATCAATCCGCAGGTGGGAAATTCAACCTTGTTCCAGACCCCCTTAAAGCTGGAACTTTTGGATGACCCTGCGGGAGAGAATCGTGCTTTCTATGAGCGGGTAAAGCAGATCATTCGTATTCGTCGTCAGTATCCTGAAATTTTTGAGTATTTTCCGGAAAATCATCGTGACGGAAATATCTGTTCTGTTGAGGTGGTAGGCTTGGAAACCTTGAACGGTTATGCGAGATACACCGACGGAAAAGGCTTGCTGGTAATACCCAACAATAATATTCATGATACCGAAAGTGCCTTTACCATCCGTGTTCCTTATGAGGATATGGGAATGGAGAACAATACCGAGTATACGGTGACCAATCTGATTACCGGTGAGGTGGTTGCAAAGGGCGATCGCAGCTCCTTGTATGATTTTAAAGCAAAGGTGGCGTATTCCGACGTGGGCGTGTTCCTGGTTGAGCCTACCGGTGAAAAGCTTGCCGCAACGACGGTACAAAGCAGCACTACTGCCGCGGCAGGTGCAGCGGCTGAGGAGCAAAACACGGCGGTGGTGGAGCAAATCGGTAACAAAGAGCCGATAACAGAGCAAGCTGCATTTACCGAAACCGGAACAGGGAATGTCACCAATGCAATCACGGCAAACGAAAAGAATGCCCTGCTGTACAGTGCGATATTGGGCTGTGCGGCGATAGCGGGAATCGCAGGCTGTGTTTTACTTGCTCGGAGCAGAAAGAGGAAAAAAACGGAGCAGTAAGCAAAAAAAAGCTCAGGAGAGATTTGCTCTCCTGAGCGTACTGCTTCGATTGCTGAAAGGGAAAATGCCGATATCGAAGGAATGAATTTTATGGAGCAAGAATTGCTGCAACGCTTGGATCGATTTGATCCATCCTGGGCGTTATCGCCTATTTGGCTCGGAGACACGGTGTATAACGAGAGCATCGTGCTGGTGCCGGATAAAAACGGTGATATGCGTGCGCCGTTGTTGTATCAAGCAGACCGCATTTTATCGGTTAGAGACTCCACACTGCGGCGGGAATACCGAGAGGGAGTTGATTATGTGCTGGAGGATAACTGTATTTGTCGTACACCCCAATCCTCCATGCCGCATTTTACCTATGATGAGTTTTACTGTCCGAATGAGGTCGGTGAGCTGATTATGGACTATGATTTCGGCGGACATCTGAAGGTGGACGGCGGGCTCTTCTTTTACCCTAAGAATATTCATGTTACTTATACCCATTCGGATACATGGCAATGGAAAAAGCCGATGTTTAAGGGAGAACACCTACCGCGGTTGATGGAAAAGCTGCAAACCTGTCAGGTGCTGACAACGGTCTTTTTCGGGGATAGCGTCACCAGTGGAGATGAGGTCAGCGGATTTTTGAATATCGAGCCGTATCAGCCGATTTGGACGTCCATGTTTTGTAAGGGATTGCAGGCGAAATACGGATGCGTGACCCACGAAATAGATACGGCACTCGGCGGAAGCGATACGGCTTGGGGTTTACAAAATGCCAAAAAGCGGGTAGCGGCTTTTGAGCCGGATTTGGTACTGCTCGGCTTCGGCAATAATGATAGGATGCCAACTTCGGAATATATCGTAAACATTCGGAAAATCATCGAGCTGATTCGAGAGGATAGCCCGAATACCGAATTTATCCTGGTGGACCCGATGACGCCGAATCGGCATATTGCACGGACTACCGACCATTATCGTTGGTATGTGCTGCAGGATGAGTATGCACGGGCACAGAAGCAGCTGGAGCAGGAAATGGAGGGTGTGGCGGCACTGGAAATCATGCAGCTACATTTGGATATGCAGGAGCGAAAACGCTTTTGGGATATTAACGCGAACAATATCAATCATCCGAATGACTTCTTTTATCGTGTGATGGCGCAAGCGTGTTTGGCGTTGGTGGTTCCGTCCGAAAAGCTGTAGCTTGATACTTTCGGAAGTGGTCTGCGAGGTTTAACGGAAAAGGATAACTGAGGTTTTTGACAAAGGAAAAGCGGGTGCAAACCGAAAGGAATGCATCCGCTTTTTTGCAGTTGTTTTTGAAAATTCGTCTTACCTGATTTAACGGTTAAAGATTGCGCGATAGGTGTCGTCACGTAATGCGGGGTGAAGCTCGGAATAAGCGTAGCCGCAACCGTGAATGTGCTGTAAATATACGATTGCCAGATGATTTTGCGGGTCCATCAGGGTATAGGAGCCGGCGGCACCGTCCCAGCCGAATTCTCCGACGGGACTTTCGGCATTACTTGCTTTGGGGTCAACCATGGTGCGTACGCCAAGCCCGTAGGAATATCCGATTCGTCCGAGCATATCGAAATCCTTGCGGCAAATGTCATCCATCTGGTCGGTGCGTAACAGGTCGATGGTTTCCGCTTTCAAAATCTGCTTGCCGCTCCGTCCGATACCGCCGTTGCTCATCGCTTCTGCAAATAAGAGGTAATCGGAGGCGGTGGAAAAGAGTCCTGCTCCGCCGCTTTCATAGCTTTCCGATAAGCGGAATACGTTTGTCGGTTCGATTGCGGTATTTTCGGTGGTGCCCGCCTTCTGCGAATAAAGAGTGCTCAATCGTGCTTGTTGCGCTTGTGTCATTCTGAATCCGGTGTCCTTCATGCCGAGCGGGTCAAAGATATGCTGCTTCATATATTCTCCGAAGGTTTGGTCGGATATTGCCTCGACCACTGCGCCGAGTATATCGTGGCAGAGACTGTAATTAAAATGTGCTCCCGGCTCGAATTGCAACGGCTCCTCGGCGATGGCGGCAACCAGCTCCTGCGTTCCGGCAGAACCGTCGGAGCTTTCCGAACATCTGCGGATGGCTTCGGTGTTTAAATCATAATTTAAACCGCCGCGCATACTGAGTAATTGGCGAATGGTCGGCGCGCGATGAACGGGAGAAACGCCTTCCTCGGTTCGAACGGTCCACTCGGACAGCTTGGGAAGATAACGGTTCACAGGAGCATCTAATTCTATTTTTTTATTTTCCACCAGCTGCATGACGGCACAAACGGTCATCGGCTTGGAAAGGGAATACAGCCAGTAAATGTCCTGCGCTGTGGCAGGGCAAGCGGCTTTTTCGTCCGAAAAGCCGACGATATGATGGTAGATGGTTTCTCCCCGAAAGCTGATGATGGTTTCGCTTGCCGGGATTCCGTAGTTCGGGAGATTGTCCAGGCGTTCTGTTATGCTTTGGAAGTTCATGATATTTTTTCTCCTTTTGCAAAACGATTAGATATTACAGCTTTATTATATATAAGGACAGCGGGAAGGTCAATAGCTGTCATTGACACTTTCCGAAAAGCTTTTCAAGGTCGGCAGCGGGACACCAGCTCTTTGATAAGCCTCTCGGAAGATGCTCATGGCGGAGCGGATACCGATGCCGAAGCGATTACAGCCTGCATCGACCATTTCCAACAGTGTATCGAGGCTGCGAACTCCTCCTGCGGCTTTGATTAAGGCGCTGTCGCCGATGGCTTGCTTGATGAGGCGAACTGTTTCTACCGTTGTGGGCTTTGGTCCCCAGCCGGTTCCGGTTTTGACAAAGGTAACGCCTGCTTTGACGGCAAGCTCGCTCCCCCGTTTGATTTCATCATCGGTCAAATAGCAAATTTCCAAGATGGATTTGACAGGTACACCGTCGGCGGCATCCACTACCGCCTTGATATCATCCTGCACAAGGTCATATTGCCCCGATTTCAAGGCACCTACGTTGATGACCATATCAAGCTCTTTACACCCCAGGGCAATCATCTCTTTGGCGGTAAAAACCTTCATCGAGGTGGTGTCGGCACCCGCCGGGAAGCTGACTACGCCGGTCACTACGGTCTCGGGGGTGTCTGCCAATCGGTTGATGACATATTCGGTCACACAGGGCATCGGGCTGGCACAAACGCAATGGAATTGCTTGACAATGTCGATGAGCTGTTCGACCTCCGACATGGTAACATCGGTACGCACAGTACTGATGTCGGTAATACGTCCGATCTGTGTTAAATCGAAATTTTGTTGATTCATGAAAAACGTTCCTTTCTCAATCGCCGCACATAAGGTGTGATACGACAACGCTTTAAAGATAATGATGTTTATAAATTTATGATAACACACTTTTCAGCAAAAAACAAGAATATTTTCGAAAAATGACGGTGATTTACTGATTTAAGAAAAATCGTTCTAAAAACGTACTTGACAAAAGATAATTATGAATATATAATTTATGTGATGAATACGGTTGTGAGATAGGAGGTACTGCCTTGAAAATTATTTCATATGATTTGGGGACGGGCGGAGTTAAGGCGTCGCTCTACGATCGGGAAATGCAGACGTTGGCAAAATCCTTTATTGAGTATGAGACCTTTTACCCGTCTGCGGAAATGCATGAGCAACGTCCGCAGGATTGGTGGCAAGCGGTTGCGGAAAGTACACGCTGCCTGCTGAAAAAAACGAATACCGCCCCGTCGGAGATTGCCTGCGTCTCTCTTTCGGGAGCCAGCCTTGTGGCTGTTCCGATCGGAACGCAGGGTGAGACCTTG
>CAZFQM010000063.1:0-7751 GCA_964520995.1 uncultured Oscillospiraceae bacterium | reverse complement strand
TTGACAACTTCTTATTTTCGGGTATAATAATGTTATACCCGAAAGCCGAATCACGCTGTTTTTTGCCCGTTAAGTTAAGCGATTAAACACAAGTCGGTGCGACGTAAAGGAGCGTTTTATATGTCGAAGGTAACGATATACGATGTAGCACAAAAGGCCAACTGTTCCATTGCAACGGTATCTCTTGTCCTGCAAAACAGTGACAAAATAAAGCCGTCCACACATCAGCGTGTGATGGCGGCGGTAAAGGAGCTGGGGTATCTCCCCAACTTCGCCGCCCGTAGTCTCAGCAACAAGAAAACAAATCTGCTCGGTTTAATCGTTCCGAACATGGAAAATCCCATCTTCGCTTCGATGATCAAGGGCGTGGAGGAATATGCCAACAACAAAGGCTATAACGTCATTCTCGGTGTTTCCTCCCTGATGCTGGACAAAGAGATCTCTTATATCCAAATGCTGAAAGAGCGCCGTGTGGACGGTCTTCTGGTCTTTCCGACCTTTGTGGATGAAATCTTCAATACATTTTTAAAGGAAAATGATCACAAGGACATCCCGCTGGTGCTTTGCGGAAGCTCGGGCGTGCGGGAATATCCGGTCAGCTATGTAAAATGCGACAATCGCATGGGCGCCTATACCGCAGTAGAGCATTTGGTCACCACCGGGCATCGCAAGATCGCCTGCTTGTGTGCCGTCGCGGATCGTCGCCAGGCGCAAAGCCGTGTTTTAGGCTACCAGGATGCGCTGATGTTCCATCAAATCGAATTTGACGAAAGTCTGGTCTACTACTGCACGCAGGACACCAATGACATTTATCAAACCACCCTAAAGCTGTTAAAGGAAAAGGAAATCGATGCTATTTTCTGCTTATATGACTATATGAGCATTGTTGCCATGCGCGCCATTCTCAATTCGGGTCTGCGCATCCCGGAGGATATTGCCATCATCGGATATGACAACATCCCTATTTCGCAGTTTTTATCAATCCCGCTTTCTACCATTGAAACACATAGTCAACGCATCGGCAGCATGGGTGCGGAGCTGCTGATTGAAAAAATTCAGAAGCCCGATGCCCCTTGCCGACAAATTCAGCTGAAGCCGGATTTGGTAATACGGCAATCTACCGTCAGCACAAGCCTATAATGCCGTTTCGAAAACGAAAGCTCCGTTTTTGATTCCGACATTGAAGCAATTGCTGTCGTGAATCAAGCAAAGGAGTTTATTATGGATTTTCGAACAAGATATCAAAAATTAAAAGCAACATTAAGTGCATTCCGATTGAAGCAGGACTTTGAGACAAGAAAAACCGTTGCCGCAATTGATGCGCTTGCCGACCGCGCAGATATGCTGCAACGTGGCTGTGTGCCCGGCAATGTCGTCCCGGGAAGCAGCTATGATTGCCCACCCGGAATAGAGCCGGAGGCGATGATGCAAAAAGCAGAGGGCTATCTGGATGCATTGTGCAACCGCGTTTTTCCGTTATCGGGTTGCTTTGCAGAGCCGGGTTGCACCTTTGTCGATCATTCCTTTATTCAAAAGGACGGTGTACTACACGTCTTTTATATTCGCGGCTCTATCGGATTTGATTGGTCCGAAAAGCCGCATGATACTTTCGGTCATGCTTGGACAACCGACCTGATTCATTGGGAATACAGCCAGCCGATTCTCTCGGTTACCGCCGACTCCCGCTATGAATCCTTTCAAATTTGGGCACCAGCCGTTTTGGAGCACAACGGAAAATATTGGATGTTTTACACCGGCGTCAACACTGCTGTTGCACAATCTGTCTGCGCGGCGGTCTCGGATGATCTTTATCATTGGGAAAAGGTGGACAGCAACCCGCTCTACACACCCGGAAGTTGGTGTCCTTGGGATGTTTCCAAATGGTCAAACTGCCGCGACAATTTTGTCTTTCGAGATGATGACGGCACGTTTTATCTGTATTTTTGTACCGACCGTTACACCGCAAACGGAGAGGTAGAGCCTGCCAGCGGAATTCTTCGCTCTACCGACCTGCTTCACTGGGAGGATGTCGGTACATTCCGTATGCCGAGCTGTCTGCACGCCGCAGAATCCCCCTTTGTCATCAAGCGAAACGGGCTTTACTACTTTTTCTATACCAGCTACGGCATCGGCACCTGCTATGCAATCAGCGACAATCCCGTCAGCAACTGGAAAGAAATCGGCGTGTTAATGGGCGTAGAGCAAACGCCGGAGGATCCCGCTTGGGTCCCCAGCTGTGCGGAAATTTTCGAATTTCGCGGAAAATGGTACATTTCCTGCTGTCGGCGTCAGCCGGGCTGGGAACAATATCTGGAATTATTCGAATTGACCTGGGAGACCGATGGCACCGTACGGATTTCTCCGAACCATATTGATTCTCCTATCACACTCTGAACCGATTGTCAACGAAAGTCCACTACTGTGGTCAACATTCAAAATGCAAAACGACCACAAGCTGTTCCTTTTGCTCGGAACGACTTGCAGTCGTTTTTTGATTTCGGCTTTTTATTCGATGATAATTTGCCAATGATTCCGATAAATGCCTTTCGGCTCCAGTGAAATCAAATCCTCCTGCTCCTCTAGAACGGCAATTTGATCCTGCTTTGACGGCAGAGAGCACCATGGCTCAATGCAGAGATAAGGGGCATCGGTTTTCGGGCGATGCCAAAATCCGACATAATCCATCTGCGGGAAGCGCACCGTAACCGAATGAGAATCCCCCTCGGTCTCCAGTGTCACCTCATGTGCGGTCTCTTTCAACACAATGGCATCATTATCAAACAAATCATGCCGCAAAGACAGTATTCTCTCTTCTTCCAACGGGAAAGGAGTATCCTTGCCGCTTAAAAAGCATTCTTCGGTAAATCCGATTTTACTCGGGTGACAAGGGTGACTGAAGCGGAGGCGATAATCCTCGAAATTTTTTCCCTTTGCCAACGGAACATTAAAGCCCGGATGCCCGCCGATGCCAAAGTAGAGCATTCTGTCATCTGTGTTTTCCACCTCGTAAATCACGTCGAGCGTGTTCTCCGAAAGTCGGTAAATGATTCGAAAAGCAAAATGACGCGGATAAGCGGCATAGGTTTTCTCGTCATCGTTCAGTTCCATCACCAATTCGGTACCGTCATTGGAAACGACATCAAAACGGCAGTAGAGTGCAATACCGTGAATATCCATATGGCACAGCTGTCCATCCAGATAACAGCTTCCCTTTGTCAGCCGACCGACATAGGGAAAAATATTGCAGGCTCGATCACTCCAATAGGTCGGGTCACCTTGCCACAGATATTCGGTTCCGTCGGCTCCCAGAATTGATTGCAGCTCTGCACCCTGCTCGGCAACGGTAACCGATAAAAATTCATTATGAATGGTATGAAGCATTCTAATTCCTCTTTTCTCTCGACGATAACAGAAAAAGCAGAGCGCAAACAAAAGCTCTGCTTTTTTCGTTCATTCTTTGATTCGTCCTTTAACAGACTATCAGTTTGCCTCCGGAACCAACGGACCCGCCAGTTCTTTCAAATAGAACAGCTTACCCGGCAATGTGGGGATAAAGCTGGAGGTTACCCAACGGTCGGGACCGTAGCGCAATGTTGTCCACAGTGACATACCCTGCCATTGCATACCGCGGGACAGCACACCGTCTGCGCCGCCGATTGCATAATCTGCACTGAACATCAAGCCGGGACCAATCGTGTTTGCACAGCAAGGCACCAGCGTGGTGCGGCTCTTAAAGGAGGTAAGCGCATTCTGCTCGATGGTCAACGGATGCAGCTGCACACCGATACGATACGGCTGTGCTCTCCATTCCTCATCGGTATCAAATTCTCCGCCGATCATCGGCTCCCAGAAAGCAATGTGACACATTCTGCCGATACCGTATACCAGCACCAGCTTCGCGCCCTCTGCTTTTAAAGCGGCAATCTTTTCCGGATAGCTCGGCAAATTATCCTTGGTTGCAAAATTACGGTGTGCGGGCGGAACAGTCAGTTCACCCAGCGGATCGTAAAATGCGTTTTCCATAGCGTGTTGAAAAGAAGCCTCTCCGGTGATGGTATTTCCCTCGCTGTCTGCCCACTCGTCCATGTTAAAGCACCAAACGTTTTCGCAGGAAACATTCCATTCTTTCAAGAAGTAAACCGCCCATTTATACATTCCCATCGGGCCGACCGGCAAAATAAATGCCAATTTATATCCGCCCTCATTAGCTTTTTTGATTTCGTTGGCGATTTCGTGTCCCATCTTCACATCAAACTCCGCCAAATCGGTACAGGAAACCGGCATAAAATCCTTGTTCCAGAAATCCTGGCGGTCTTCAATTTCCTCGGGAGCGTGCAAGCAGCAAGCATCCATTTTTGCCATATCCCAGCCTGCGGGATAAAAATGATCCATCAAGCTACCCTTTACGGTTGACATAAAATCCATAGTTGTTTTCCTCTCTTTCAGATAAATTACGGCAGTAAACGGCTGACCGTCGGTCTCAGATACGCCGTGCACACCCGGAAGCCCTCGGCATAGGTTACGCCGCACTGATATCCGCGGACGCGAGCACAGGATTTCACCATGTCCAGCATATCCACATTGTCATGGTCACGAAGCCAGACAATCTGACTTTCATGGCAAGCCAGCATCTGCAACTTCAAGTCGATTTCATAGGTGATATCCACGTATTCCGTGGGATTAAAGTTAACACCGGTCAAAACGTCCATATAATACAAAGGGGTCAGCTTTGCTACCTTATCTATCTTTGTTTTATAATGCGGTACTGTCGCCGCAAAGCTCGCATCAAACACCAGACGGGATACTGCCGTATGGTCGGCATGATAATCATCCGGCGGATGGGTAATAATCAAATCGGGGTCGGCGTAGCGAATGATATCCACCATGCGGTCACGCGCTTCCTTGTTATTGTCATAAATATCCATGTCACCGAAGCCTGCGCTGAGTACCTCGATTCCCGCCAGCTTTCCTGCTTTTTCCGCCTCGGCTCCGCGAATCTTTGCCAACTCCTCCGGTTGAATAATTTCATGTCCCAAATCACCGGTGCAAACATGACAGGTGATAACAACATCGCCACGCTTCACGCATTTGGCAAGCGTTCCGGCGCAATCAATCTCCAAATCATCGGGATGCGCTCCGACAGCTAAAATTCTCATATCCAATCATCTCCTATCATAAAAATGCAAACGCATTTCAATCATGAAACACGCTTTACTCCTATTGTACCAAAGCCCTGCGCGGATTACAAGAGAAAGCACCCGAACAATCCAATCTACTTTCCGCACTTTTGCAATCCTTGCCCCACAGCTCCGAGCGAGCTTGCTTCGGTATCAAAAGCCATTGCATAACAAAAGCTCAGATTGTCATTGCACAATTCGCTTCAGATTCGGTGTGTGCAAAATGACTATTTTTTTTTGTAATATTATGCAATTTATAAAATTATTATAGCATTATCAATGCCGATAATCAATTCAAAAAGCACGGAACAAATTAAGAAAATCAACGATTTTGCAACAAACCGCAAAATAATTTGATTTTCCGGCGCTTTGCCGAATCCGGTGCAAAGCAGCCGCAACATATAAAACAGCTTGCGCATTTACCGAAACACCGCTTTTTTCGATACAAGGACACTCGACTCCCGATTTGCTCCCATTGCCTCACCAATGGGATATCCGAAGTTTTAATGTGTTGTTTCGAGAAAAGCGGTGTTTCGGTATAACCATGCTATTCCTTATAAAAAACCTCTGTTAACGGCTCATAATATCTACCTTCGTCATGATACAGGAAGCAGGGCTTGGAATAGCGCCACCAGCGTTGCATCACAGCGCTTTCGCTCATCCGACGGTCATCCGCTTCGTAATCATCTCCGGTATATTCATAATAGGTAAACAGCTCGGTGCCGCGTACCGAAATGGAATAATGGTGGATATGACTTTCCTCCAGCAATTCCATCAGCTCGGGCCAAGGCTCGGCGTGTAGACGTATATAATCCTCCACCTTTTCCGGCTTGAGGTAGGAATGCAATATAAATCGCTTCATTGTCTTACACCGCGCAGTAGCCGGTTACATAGTAGCCCAGATTATGACGACGGTCTAATCTGCCGAAGCTGGCGCAGACGGCGATATCGCTCTCCAGCTCCAAAGAATACTGACCGAACGGAATCTGATACTGCTCCTCGCAGAAGGGCAGATCGGTGCGGTAGCAAACCACACGCTCGGCGGGAATGGTCAAATGCAGACCCTTTACCGGCTCCTTATCCTCAAAATACAGATTGACAATAATATGTGCATCTGTTGTGTTACGATTGGTAATCATCAATGCCTCATGACCGGGCAAGCTCGGATCATCGCCGTTTCCCGGCAGGTCTCCGTCAACAAACATATAATGCTTATAGCCGATTTCACTCATGCTGTTATCCTCCTTACAGATCCTTCATAAAATAACGGAACAATTTCTCGGACAGCGGTGCACAGCCGTTTTCGGTGATAACAAAGCCTGTCTCGATACGGCCGCCGTACAGCTCGGGATGTCCGAAGAAGCTGACATCAACATTCACTATCATGCCGGGCGTCAATTCGAAATCTCCGTTCGGTCCGAAGAACGGTGCCTCTGCCTCCATCAAGCCCATTGAATGTGCAAACGGGCAAACGATATAGGGTGCAAGACCATGTTTCTCGTAATACAAGCGACCCGGCTCGTCAATCTCCCGTCCTGTCATACCAGGTTTCAACATCGCATGGGTCAAGCGGAATGCCTCTCGCATATGATTGAGCAAATCCTTTTGACGTTGGGTAAATTCGCCGTTTACGGGGATGGTATCTCCGAAAGTGCCTGCATAGCCGTTGATTCGGGGTGCAATACCGATCATTACCAGCTCGCCGCTCTCCATTTTCTTATTGGTAGCGGTAGGAACAACCGCCTTAGCACGCACGCCCGAACCGACAATGGTGCTGTAAGCAAAGCTATGTGCACCGTTACTGCGGCAAATTGCCTCTCCTGCCGCCGCAACCTCATACTCATATGCATCCGGACGGATTGCCGCCATCATGGCATCGTACGCTTTATCGCACAATGCAACCGAAGCTGCTGCCTGCTCTACCTCCCAGGGGGATTTGTAGGCACGCATGGTCTCATACTCATCGGTGATGTCAACCAGCTCTGCTCCCGCAAAGCCCTCTGCTACATCCAAATACACCTGGTGCGGAATGGTGGTGGTTCCCACGATACCGATTCGGTTCAAGACCGTTCCCTCGACACGCAGCTCCTCATTAAGCTGTTTGAAATCAATGATGGTTGCGTTCGGATACTCCTCATCGGGTACCATAAATACCGGGAAGCAACGAACCTTGGTGATTGCCGAATCCATCTTGGCAAACGGCTCGGACTCCGGTCCGCCCAGCAAAATCGGTTCTCCGTGAATCGGCACCAATACGGCGCCCTTTTCAAACTGTCCGCACCAACCTGTCAAATACCATCCGTTCGCCACATTGAGTTCATCAAAATAAACCAACGCCGCATCCAAGCCTTTTGCTTCCAGAATTTTTCTCAGCTCAGCCAAGCGTTTTTCTGTTTCTGTTGTGTTGTAATAAGCCATTATTTACTCCTGCCTTTCCTTTTTATATAAAATTATCTTCAAGCGGAAACATCGGTCTGCGTATCCGCTTTAAAGCCATATCTTCGAGCCGCTCGGTGGACGCTCCCGGCGTAAATGCCAGAATCGCTCGTTCTGCCTCCGCTGCCAGCTCGGGGA
>CAZFQM010000062.1:6619-7802 GCA_964520995.1 uncultured Oscillospiraceae bacterium | reverse complement strand
TCCTCTGTTTTGGTTGACGGCTTAAAGAACTTGGAATATCGGGGATATGACTCTGCCGGTATCGCTGTTTTTGAAAACAACATCATCAAAGTGGTCAAAGCAAAAGGACGCTTGACCGATTTGGAAGAAAAAATGAATGAGGTTGGCAGACCGCAGGGACATTGCGGCATCGGGCACACCCGCTGGGCAACCCACGGAGAGCCGTCCGACATCAATTCCCATCCTCATGGCAGCAAAACCCTTTCTATCGTGCACAACGGAATCATCGAAAACTATTCGGAGCTGAAAGAAAAGCTGCTCAAAAAAGGGTACGACTTTTTATCCGAGACCGATACCGAGGTAGTGGCAAAGCTACTCGATTATTACTACAAGGGTGACCCGATTGGTGCGGTTATTCGTACCACACAAGCATTAAAGGGCTCCTACGCGCTCGGCATTATCTTCACCGATTTTCCGAACAAAATATATGCTGTGCGTAAGGACAGCCCACTGATTGTCGGATTGGGAGAAGGGGAAAACTTCATTGCCTCCGACATTCCGGCAATCCTAAAGTACACAAAAAAATACTATCTCATCGACGAAAATGAAATTGTCGAGCTGGATAAGGCACACGTTTCCATTCGGAACGCAGACCGCGAAGAGCTGCAAAAAGAGGTTTTTGTCGCAGATTGGGACATGGAAGCTGCCGAAAAGGGCGGTTATCCGCACTTTATGCTGAAAGAAATTTTCGAGCAACCCGAAGCACTGCGCAAAACAGTATCTCCCCGCATTCGTGACGGCTTGCCGAAGTTGGAGCTTGGCGCGTTGTCCGACGAATTTATCAAAAGTATCTCGAAAATACACATTGTCGCCTGCGGCACCGCTATGCACGCCGGATTGGTCGGAAAGCATCTGATTGAAACGCTTTGTCGCATTCCGACCGAGGTTGCCATCGCTTCGGAATTTCGATATTGCAACCCGATTTTGGGCAAAAACGACCTACTGGTCATCGTTTCGCAATCGGGGGAAACGGCAGACACCCTGGCGGCACTCCGTCTTGCCAAGACACAAGGAATTCACACCCTTGCCCTGGTAAATGTCGTCGGTTCTTCTATTGCCCGAGAAGCAGACACCGTGCTCTACACCTGGGCAGGACCCGAAATCGCCGTAGCAAGCACCAAAGCCTTTACCGTCCAGATGTCAC
>CAZFQM010000062.1:0-6609 GCA_964520995.1 uncultured Oscillospiraceae bacterium | reverse complement strand
CACTGTTCTATCTGCTCGCGTTCCGCTTCGGTATGCTCCGCGGCACCCTCTCCGACGAGGAGACGACAGACTACTGCCAAGCTCTGCTGGAAATGCCCGAAAAAATGCAGGCGATGCTGGAATGCTCTGACAAATGCCAATATTTCGCTTCGAAATTTCAAAACGCAAACGACCTGTTTTTTATCGGCAGAGGCTTAGACCATGCACTTTCTCAGGAAGGCTCTCTGAAGCTGAAGGAAATTTCCTATATTCACAGCGAAGCATATGCCGCGGGAGAATTAAAGCACGGCACTATTTCGCTAATCACCACTCAGATGCCGGTGATTGCCCTTGCCACCCAAACAAAGCTGTATGAAAAAATGCTCAGCAACATCAAGGAGGTCACCACACGGGGAGCCAAGGTTTTACTGATTGCCGACGAAAGCCTTGTTTCGGCAAGCAACAGCAGCGCGGCGGAATATATTCTGCCGATTCCGTCGGTGGGAGACCTATTCATGCCGTTAACGGCAATTATTCCGTTACAGCTGTTTGCCTACTATACCGCGGTACTGCGCGGCTGTGACGTTGACAAGCCGCGCAATCTCGCCAAGTCAGTCACAGTGGAGTAACGCACCGAAAACGTTATAAAAGCATAAAACAAAGCCGCGGAGTTTCTCCGCGGCTTTGTTTTATACTTTTGCTTTTATTGACAACTCATCTTATTTGATGAATGCATCATGGATAACAGCTACTGCTTTGTCGGCATCCTTTTTCTCGATAAGAACCGAAATCTTAATCTCACTGGTGGAGATCATCTGGATGTTGATTCCCGCCTCAAACAAAGCCTCAAACATGGTAGCGGCTACGCCGGGGTTGGATTGCATTCCCGCACCGACAATTGATACCTTTGCAACGTTCTCGGTTACCTCAACGCGCTCGGCGCCCAAATGCTCCAGATCGTTCTCCAGAACCTCTTTTGCGGCATCAAGCTGAGAAATCGGGCAGGTAAAGCTGATATCCTTGGTATTATGTCTGCCGATTGATTGGATAATGATATCTACATTTACTTTCTTTCTGGACAGATTGGAGAAGATTTTAAACGCAATTCCGGGCTCATCCGGCAATCCGACAACGGCTACCCGCGCTACATCGCAATCCTTTGCTACACCTTTAATCAACATTTTTTCCATCTTAACTACCTCCTTAACCTTTGTACCGGGTTTTCTTTCCAAGCTTGAAACAACTTCCATGTTTACGCTGTATTTCTTTGCCATCTCAACCGAGCGATTATGCAACACCTGCGCGCCCAGAGAAGCAAGCTCCAGCATCTCGTCAAAGGAAACTTCATCTAACTTTTTCGCATTCTTGACCTTTCTCGGGTCTGCGGTATAAACACCGTCTACATCGGTGTAAATTTGGCACAAATCCGCGTGCAGTGCCGCCGCCAACGCTACCGCGCTGGTATCCGAGCCGCCACGTCCGAGCGTTGTAATATCGTCGAAGCGATTGACGCCCTGGAAGCCGGCAACGATAACGATGTTGCGCTTATCCAGCTCTCGCTCCACCCGCTCGGTATTGATTTTACGGATTCTCGCATTGCTGTAATCGGAGGTGGTCAAAAAGCCTGCCTGCCAGCCGGTCAACGCAATCACCGGATATCCCAATTTTTCGATTGCCATTGCAAGCAACGACATCGAAATCTGCTCTCCTGCGGAAAGCAATACATCCATCTCTCTTTTCGATGCGCCCGGATTGATTTCATTTGCTTTCTCAATAAAATCATCGGTCGTATCTCCCTGTGCGGAAACAACAACAATGACATTGTTCCCTTTTGCATAGGTTTCGGTTACAATGTTTGCGACATTAAAAATCCGTTCCGCATCTTTTACCGATGTTCCGCCGAATTTCTGAACAATGAGTCCCATAACTACATTCCTTTCTGTTTTTTCCGGGCATTCCCGGCTTAATGGCCTCTATATCATTACCTTTCTTCCGAAAGCTTTGCCCCTTCATTATCAATGGACAGCTCCAACAGCTGCCATCCCTTTTTCCCGTTATCGTCCAGGTACCGACGCAACGCCGACATAAAGCCCGGCTCATTACAGGAAACTATTGCCATCAGGGTAGGTCCCGCTCCGCTTAAATAAGCGGCATAGGCACCCTGCCGATAACAGTAATCCAAGATTTCCCGACCGTTCGGAATTTGTTCCAAGCGATACGGCTGATGCAACAGATCGTTCACGCCGATTTTCAGATTTTCATATTTTCCCTGCAACAGCGAGGCGGAGAACAATGCCGCCCTGGAAAGATTATGCACCGCCGTTCGATAAGAGACCGCATCGGGCAGCAATGCACGCGCCGCCTCGGTCTTCATCTCAAAATCGGGAATCAGCGCATAAAAACGCAGATGACGATCGACCTTTTGCTTTACCCAATAAACCTTTCCGTTGTCGATTGCCGCAGTGACGATTCCTCCCAGCAATGCCGGTGTGGTATTGTCGGGGTGTCCCTCAAGCTCTGCCGCCAAATTCACCAGGTCATCGGTGGAAAGCGGATGATTTAACAGATAATTCGCACCCGAAAGCCCTGCGATGATACAGGCAGAGCTGCTTCCCAAGCCGCGGGTAAAGGGAATATTGTTTTCCTGCTCCAAATGCAAGCCGCACAGAGGCTTTCCGCAAAGCTGATACAGGTGCTTTACCGCGGCATACACCATGTTATCTTCTCCCTGCGGTACCGGCACACCGTCCCGTGACCGAATTTGCAGGTCCTCGGCTTCCTCCATCCAAACATAATTATACAAGCTGACCGCCAAGCCCATCGAATCAAAGCCCGAACCGAGATTGGCACTGGTCGCAGGTACACGAATTTTTAATTGCACGCCCGGATTCCCTCCGATTTTTAATAATCAAGCACACGGATTTTGCCGAGCAGATCAATTCCCTCCGTCTTTAAATCCTCTATTGCCTTTTCCAATTTTCCTTCATTGATGATTTCGGTCACGACCGCAAATTCGTTAACCGGCTGGTCGGCACGGCTCAAGAACCGCACATTGCCGAGCTTTGCCGCAACCTTTGTTTTCGCATTCGGATCATTCGACACAAACCGCAGATAGAATGCAATATCGGTTTGCGTATGCTCCAGCACATAGCTTTCATGGCTGTCCACCCAGGTAAGAGAGTTACTGGTATGGGTCGATTTTGCCGCCGCAATAATGTCCGCAACCACCGCACTCGCCGTCGGAAGCTTTCCTGCTCCCTTGCCGTAAAAGACAACGTCTCCGGTGGCATTTCCCCGTACAAGAATACCGTTGAACACATCGTCAATGCTGGCAAGCTGGCTGTCATGCGGAATAAACGCCGGGCTGACCATTGCCGACAGCATACCGCTTTCCAGCTTTTTCGCTCTGCCAATCAGCTTGATGACGCCACCCCAATCTTCGGCATAAGCGACATCCTCCAGCGTAATTTCGGTAATTCCCTCGGTATGTACGGTATCGGGATAAACGTGCTTTCCATAGCACAGTGATGCCAAAATGCAAATTTTGCGGCAGGCATCATGTCCTTCGATATCAGCTGTCGGATCCTTTTCGGCATATCCGAGCTTCTGCGCCAAAGCAAGTGCTTCCCCAAAGGGCATCTGCTCTCTGATCATCTTTGTCAAAATAAAATTTGTGGTACCGTTGAGAATGCCCGCAACCTCGTCAATCTCATTTGCCGCCAAGCAATGATGCAAGGGACGAATAATCGGAATCCCGCCGCCGACGCTTGCCTCGAAAAAGAAGTTCACGTTATGTGCCTTTGCCGTTGCCAACAGCTCCGCGCCCTTTGCCGCAACCAGCTCCTTATTGGAGGTTACCACGCTCTTGCCCTTTTCCAGGCAGGCTGTTACAAACTCAAATGCAGGATGTGTACCACCCATCACCTCGGCAACGACCGAAATCTCCTCATCGTTCAGGATATCCTGAAAATCCTTGGTGAATTTATCGCTGTAAGGCAATCCCGGGAACTCTCTTAAGTCGAGAATCCGCTTGACCTCCATGCTCTGTCCGGCTTTTTGCTCAATCACCGTTTTATTCTTCTCCATGACCTCGACAACGCCGGAGCCGACTACTCCGTGACCCAACACCGCTACTTTTGCCATATTAACACCCATTTCCTTTTTATCGAAGCTTACGCTTTTTCATCATATCAGCTTTACGTCAATCACGCCCCGCAATGTTCCGAGCTTATCCAAAAATTGCTCCAGCTCATGCTTGCCGCGATTTTGCCAAGTAGCACCCAAACGGAAGGACACTGTAACCGCCGCCACCATATCCACCGGGATATTTTGGTTTACGGTCAGTATATTTGCGCCGTTTTCATACAACTCGGATAGCACAGAGGACAGCACTCCCGGCTCATCCGACAGCTTGAAATAAATCGTTTTCGGTTTATCCTCTTGTTCATAATCCTGCAAAAACACGCTGTCCTTATATTTGTAAAAGGCACCGCGCGATACGTCTGCCAAGCGGCAGGCATCGGCAGAGGATTTTGCAAAGCCCTTTGCCAATAACAACTTTGCGTGAAGCACTTTTTCAAACACCTCAGGCAAAGCATTGATATCAACAAGAACATACTGCGGTATTTCCGACATCTGAATTCATCCTTTTCCGAAAGCAAGTTGTTCATTTTCAAAAACACCTGTATACGTGACGTATACAACTATACCATTTTTTGCAACTTTTCTCAATAGGCAAAACCAACAATTATGAGGCTGTTTTAAAAAATAATAATAAACAACATTTCGTACAGCAAGAAAATTTTCCGATTATTTCCATGATTAACGCCCTTTTACCGCAGCATACTAATAGCACATTACAAGTTTTATTTCTGAATCATTTGCGTTTGTAATAATTCATTGTAATGCAAAACAGGCGGAAAAAATTCCGCCTGTTTTGAGTTTGACCTATTATATCCGTTTGGTGAGCAAATCGGAGTACTTTGCCCGAAATTCCTCAAAGGTATCGTTGTCCAAAGCTTCTCTGATTTTCTCCATCAGCGTATTATAGAAATACAAATTATGCATGACACCCAATCGCATTGCCAGCATCTCATTCGCCTTAAACAGATGATGCAGATAGGCACGGGAATGATGACGACAGGTCGGACAATCGCATTCCTCATCTACCGGTCGGTCATCGGTCGTGTATTTCGCATTCATCAGATTTCGGATACCACTCCAGGTATTCAAATGTGCATGGCGGGCATTTCGGCTGGGCATAACGCAATCGAACAGATCGACTCCCCTTGCCACGCCCTCAATAATATTGCTCGGGGTTCCCACTCCCATCAAATAGCGCGGCTTATCCGCCGGCATATACGGCTCCACTGCGTCGATAATTCGATACATCTCGGCGGCAGTTTCTCCGACCGCCAAGCCACCGATTGCATATCCGTCCAAATCCAGCTTTGCAATCTCTATCATATGGCGAATTCGCAGGTCATCATAGATACAGCCTTGATTGATTCCGAACAGCAGCTGATGCTTATTGATGGTGTCGGACAGCGCATTCAAACGCTCCATTTCCTCTTTACAGCGATACAACCAGCGGGTCGTTCTCTCGCAGGAATGTGCCGAATATTCCCATGTGGAGGGATTTTCCACGCATTCATCAAACCCCATTGCAATGGTGGAGGCAAGATTGGATTGAATCCGCATACTCTCCTCCGGTCCCATAAATATCTTTGCACCGTCGATATGAGAGCGAAAGGTAACACCCTCCTCCTTTATGGTACGCAGCTTGGAAAGGGAAAAAACCTGAAATCCGCCGCTGTCGGTCAATATCGGACGCTTCCAGCCCATAAAGCGATGCAATCCGCCCAATTCACGAATCACCCGATCTCCCGGACGAAGATGAAGATGATAGGTATTGCAAAGCTCTACCTGACACTTTAAATCCTCCAAATCATAAGAGGAAATTCCGCCCTTAATCGCCGCCGCGGTTCCCACATTCATAAACGCAGGAGTTTGCACCGTACCGTGCACCGTTGTAAAAACGCCGCGCCGTGCCGCATTGCTTTTCTTTATCAATTGATACATAGTGTTTCCATCATGCCTTTCTCTGTCGTTTCTTTGACCCGTTCAATCGGTTGGGTCATATTACAAAATCATCATCGCATCACCGCTACTTACGGAATATAAAATCGGTAATTCCGCATAACCAATCGATATTTTTTAATGATTAAATTAAAAATTTCAGCAGGGCAAAAATGCCCTGCTTAGTTAATGCGTTGAAGGACAAAATTCAACCTTTAATTGCATTCCCATTCCCTCTGCCAATCGCTTTAATGTACGAAGTGAAGGATTGGCATTTCCGTTTTCAAGACGGCTTATATCAGCCTGTGGTATGCCTGTAATATCTGCTAATTGTTTTTGCGTTATAGACTTTTCATTTCTCATATCAAGCATAGCCTTTATGATTTGATATTCGGGTTCAAGTGCATCCCATTCTTTTTTAAATTCGGGATCTTTCAGTTGTTCATTAAGTGTTTCTCTGAAATTTTTTCCCATTACAAATTCTCCTTTCTGCGTTCATCGTATTGTAAACTTAAATGAAAGTTGAAAACCTCTCAAGCCCTTTGGTATAAT
>CAZFQM010000061.1:4593-7848 GCA_964520995.1 uncultured Oscillospiraceae bacterium | reverse complement strand
CAATTCACAACATTTTTTTCTTTTTTTAGACTTGACTTTTAATAGTTAGTCTTTCGGTCTATATATTTTGCTCCGATTTCGGAAGAGACTGCACAATAACACACTGTGCAGTCTCAATTTGTGAAATATCATCTTTATTCCGAGGGGGTTGGCGTCGGTTCGGGAGTCGGCTCCGGCTCGGGGGTAGGTTCGGAAGACGGTGTCTCGGTTTCGGAAGAGCTTTCTCCACTCGACGAAGTCTCGGTAGAAGTAACCGAGGAGGTCTCGCTTGAAGCGGAAGAAGAGGTCTCTCCCTCCGAAGAAGCGTTCGAGGAAGCATTTTCACTTGCCGTGCCGCTCGAAACATCGCCCGAGGAATTGCTTCCGCTCGACGTACTTCCCGAAGAGGAGGAGGTACCGCCGCTTACCGTGCCACCCGAGGTAACGCTACCGCCCGAAGAACTGCCACTGCTTGAGGTGTAGCCGATTGAGGGACGAATCGGGTCATCCGGATATCTGCTTCCGGTTTCACTCGAGGTGGAATAGGTCGAGTTGGTCGTGCTTCCGGGTGCGGGAGTCACCGTGCTGTCTCCGCCGCTCGGGTCGGGATCGTTCGGGAATTCGGGTGCAGTCTGATTATGCTGCTGATACCAGGAAAGCGGATAGAGCGGGCTGTCGTTTACCTTGGCATTTCGTACATCCACCGATGCCGACTCGCCGTCCCGCACCTTTCTCGCAAAGACCACCAAACGGCCGTCCTCCAAATCCGACTTCTTGGCACAGGTAGACAGCGTCAACAGCTGGTCGGTCGGCAGAACATCCACCGTGGTCTTAATCAGTGTCCGTCGCTCAATCTGGCGGATAAACCACTCAAAATGCTCCTCACTTTCGGCGTTGATGAAGTTGTGATATTGGAAGAAATAGCCGCCGTCGGGAGAGCCGTTTGTTAAAATAACGCCGAATACCTTCCATTGAGATTCCTCATAAACGGTATCAAAGGTAATGGTGGGGCTTCCCTTGTAGAAGCTGAGATTTGCATAATTTTTCACATCGCAGAATACCTTTCCGCCCGAGCCGTTGTGCCCGTAAATAATGGTATTCGTGCTCAGCTGTCCGTCCGCACCGATTGTGCAGCGCCAATCCACAAAGGGCGCACCGTAACGGTTGGAGGTACGATTGAAGCTGTGATTCAAATAATAATCGTTGTTGTCGGTCTGCATGACCGGGAAATTGACACGACTGTTGGGAATGCTGATCCATCCCATAATGTCCTGATTTTGATTATAGAGTGCCGCAAACTTTTCCAGATAGCCCTCGGGGAGATTTGCAAGCTCCTCCTCGGTCGGTTCGCGGTCATAAAGGCTCAGCGTCTCTTTAAAGACATTGTCGATCTGCACCTGTGCCTTTAGGTAGTCCAAAATATAGATAGAAGAGCCGATCAAGGTGATCAAGGCGACCAGAAAAATGACCTTGCGGATGATCTCCTGCACCGAATCTCCTTTCCAGGGGAAGATGTACATGGCAAAACGTTGATACCAGGGAAGCTTTACCGCCGCCGTTCCGTCGGACGAAAGCGCAACATCATCTACAGCCGCAGCCGCGAAATCTGTCGCTCCTGCGCCTGCTGTCGGGTCAACCGTCTCCGAAAATGCCACACCGTTTCTTTCAAGGGGCGGAATCGTCGGCATTTCGGGGAGAGGCGCAAGCGCTTCCACCGCACGCGGAGAGCCCTCCAAAATCAGCCGCACCATATTCAATGCGTGCATGGTGGCGATTTTGCGGATATATTCCCGCTCATCGGCGGCACCGTGACCGATGGTCAGCTTTTCGACCCAATATTTATCTCGATAAGTGACACCGACATAAACGCGCCCTACCGGATTCTCGGCAGTTCCGCCGCCGGGGCCTGCAATGCCGGTAATACCGACACCAATGTCGGCATTGCCCTCCCGCTGTGCGCCGATTGCCATCAGCATGGCAACCTCACTGCTGACCGCGCCGCAACGGTCGATAATCTCCTTGGGGATTCCCAAAAGCTTTTCCTTGATGCGATTGGAGTAAGAGGAAATACCGAACTCAAACACCTCGGAAGCGCCGCTGATTTCGGTCAGCTTTTGCGAAAGCAAGCCACCGGTACAGCTTTCCGCCGTAGCAATCATCATCCGCTGCTCCCGCAGTAAGCCGATGACCACGCTGTGAATATTCGGCACGTCGGTGCCGTAAATATAGTCACCCAGCCGATGTGTGATTTCCTGTATCATCGGCGTCATAATACCCTCGGCAAGCTCCGCGGTAGCCGCCTTTGCGGTTACTCTGATTTGAACCTCTCCGTCCTTGGCATAAAGCGCCACGGTCGGATTGGGATTTTCCAAAAGCCTACCCAGCCGCTCGGCAATGGCGGATTCTCCGATTCCGAACGCCGTCAGTGTATGGGAAAGAATGTTGCTGTCCGAAAATTTTTGCAGATAGGGATACACCTGCTCCCGAAACATCGGAACCAGCTCTCTGGGCGGACCGGGAAGCAGAATCACGCATTTTCCGTTTTTTTCAATCGCGGCGCCCGGTGCGGTACCGTGCTCATTGAAAAAAACGGTGCAATTCGGCGGAAGCATCGCCTGCTTCACATTGTTTTCGGGCATTTCCTGTCCGCGCCGTGCAAAATAGCGGCGAATGCGAGTCAACGCCTCTTGGTTCAGCTCCATCGGCTCGCCCAACAGCTCGCAGGCAGTTTCCTTGGTCAAATCGTCATTCGTGGGGCCGAGACCTCCCGTCAGGATAACAATGTCGCTTCTGTCAAGGGATTCCCTTAAAGAAGAAGTCAATCTTTCGCGATTGTCCCCCACAACCGATTGGAAGTGCAGGTCAATCCCGAGCGTCGCCAGCTCCTTTGCCAAAAACTGCGCATGGGTATTCATGATATCTCCCAGCAGAATTTCGGTGCCGACAGCGATAATTTCCGCGTTCATAATTACGGTATCATCCTTTCCGAAACAAAATGATATAAAACAATATGCTCAAAATAAGCTGTGTCACTTTTAATAAGAGGGACGAATCGTCTTTACCTCGGTGCCTGCAATCGCCTCTTGAATCAGCGGAGCAAAGTCAAAGCCCGCCTGCGCCGCCGCAACCTCCTCCACCGAGGGGCGGGTCTTGGGATGCTTGGGCGTAAACACGGTACAGCAATCCTCATAGGGTAAGATGGATAATTCGTAGGTGTCGATTTTGCGGGAAATTTCCACAATCTCGCTTTTGTCCATGCCGATTAAGGGGCGTAGC
>CAZFQM010000061.1:0-4583 GCA_964520995.1 uncultured Oscillospiraceae bacterium | reverse complement strand
ATCGGTACAGGCAAGCGCACTCAAGGTCTGGCTGGCAACCTGTCCCAGGCTTTCTCCGGTCACCAACGCCTGTGCGCCCTCCTTGTCCGCAAAATGCTGTGCAATCTCCATCATCAGCCGCCGCATGAGCAGAGTAAACAGCTCCTCGGGGCAGTGATCCCGCAGTGCCTCCTGTATTTTGGTAAAGGGCACACAGTAAAAGCGGATTCGTCCGCAATACTCGCCCATTTTTTCACATAAGCTTTCTACCTTTTCGCGGGCACGGTCGCTGGTATAGGGCGGGCTGACAAAATGGATTGCCTGTAGCTCCAAACCCCGCTTCGCCATCATGTAGCCTGCCACCGGGCTGTCAATGCCGCCCGAAATCAGCAGCATCGCCTTGCCGCCCGAGCCGACCGGTACGCCGCCGGCACCGGGAAGTCGCTCTGCATGGATATATGCCGCATAATCCCGAATTTCCACCGTGACCGTCACTTCGGGATTGTGCACATCCACCTTCAGGTGCGGGAACGCCTCCAAAATATCGCCGCCGATCTCCCGCATGATGTCGGGGGACTTCATCGGGAAGTGCTTGTCGGAGCGCTTGGCGTCCACCTTAAAGGTTTTAACCCCCGGCATCAGCTCCCGCAGATATTCCAGCGTGGTCTTTTTGATATCCTCGTAATTTTTTTCGGCAACGGCGGCACGGGAAAATACCGCAATGCCGAAAATCTTTCGAATCCGTTCTACCGCCGCCTCAAAATCAATGTTGTCCTCCAACGGCTCGATATATATCGTCGATTGTGCAATTCGAATTTGGAACTTTCCAAGCTCTTTCAGCCGAAAACGAATATTTTTAATCAAAATCGACTCAAAGGTATTTCTGTTTAGCCCTTTCAGTGCAATTTCTCCGTTTTTAATCAGTAAAATTTCTTTCATCAAAATCTCCGCTCTTTATAATATTCCCGCTTTTATACATTCAGCGCTTTTACTTTTTTCTCCGTCGGTACCGAAGAACGATATTTCAAGCGATATTCCGAGGAATAAGCACCGCAGGAAAGGGTAATCGTCAAATCCTCGACACCGATTGCATCGGGCAGTAAATACCGAACGGTAGGACCTTCCATATTCTTTCCCGGCGCAAGCTGTGGGAAGCTCCAATCCAGAAGGTGCACCGCAGGTCGGTCTCCGAGCCTTACCGAAGCCGAAACGGTCTCGCCCTCTACCGCAGAAAGACTATCGTTGAGCATCCAAAGGTCAAATTCCAGCGTTTCTCCTGCGTTGTAGCTCAATTTCTTATATCTCGCCGTTGCCTCCACCGAGCGACACGCCAGTGCAATCTCGGCATAAGAGGCTTTCGGATAGTTGGGATAGGAAACAACGCTGTTGTTTGCCAGACAGGGCCACGGCTCGTTAAAGCACCAGTTGATTACCATCGAGCAATAGGGCTTCTGCCGACGTGCTTCCTCAAATATGAAGCGATAGCCGACCGCCTGCAAATACTGGCTTTGTGCAATCAGCTCCTCCAGGGAATCCGCCGAATCGAAATAGCGCGCAATATCATCGGTACCGCACCAGGTATCTCCCGGTTGCCAAGCATCAAAGGCATGGTGTGCAAGGGTAATCTCGTTGGGAACCAGCGGATAGAGCTTGTCGGTATCGGTAATCAGCTGCATAGTTTCAAGTCTCGACAATGCCGGAACACCCATCTCGGTGTACGCCGTTTGATGACATTGCCGAATCACCTCATTGACCTCGCGGTTGTCGGTGATAAAGCGATAGCCGCCGTGCGCCATTCCCATGAGCGGTGAGGTCGGCAAAAACGGAATGCCGGGCGTATACTCGAAGGTCAGCTTGTTGAGCAAGCGAAGCGGCAGTGCCTGGTCGGTCATTCCCGACCAATTGTTAAACAATTCGTTTCCGCCGCACCATAAAGCAAGGCAAGCATGAGAGGAAACCCGCTGAATAATATCGACAGCCTCCCGCTCCAATAAATCCATATAGGCGGGGGTCGCGGTATAGTCGTTACAGCCGAGTGGGAACTCCTGCCATACCAGTAAGCCCATCTCGTCGCAAAGCGCAAAAAAAGCCTCCTTGTTGACAATTGCGCCACCCCAGCAGCGAATCAAATTCAGATGCGCTTCCTTTATCAGGGTCAACTGCTCCTCATATCGTGCCTTGTCAAGCGTGCCGTAAAAAATCTCGGGCGCCACCCAATTGGTTCCCTTGATAAAAAGCCTTACCCCGGTTAGGCAGACGGTAATCGGCGGGCAAGCTCTGGTTTTCGGGAAGCCCTCGACCTCCCAGGTACCCTCGTTCATTTCCAGGGAGATGGTTTTAAAGCCGATTTTACCGACCTTGGTTACAAGCTCCTCGCCGTCATAATACCGAAGCTCCCACCGATACAGATTCGGTACTCCATAACCGTTGCACCACCACAGCAGGGGCTGCTCCAGGGTAAAGGTCTCGTTCGGCTTTGTGCCGCAAAATACCGTTGCCCCGTCGGGAGAAAGTACTCGCCACTCTTCCACCGAAGCAAGGTCTGCGGACAGCGTAACCTCCGCCGCAGAAAAATCCTCCCGCAGAGAATAGGTAATTCGGGGATTAACCTCCTGTCCCAGCTCGGACAACTCGAGATAGGTCTCGTCCCAGATTCCCGATGGAATCAGGCGGGGGTGAAAATCCCAGCCGTAGCTCACCGCCGGCTTGGTAGCCTGGTTAGCTTCCTCTCTGGTGTTCGGATATTGCATTTTCACAGTGCTTTTCGGCACCGGCGCCAGCACGATCTCCAGCTCGATGACCTGACCGACCAGGTCGGACAAATCCACCCGCACCGTATGATACATTCCCTCATAGGTATAGCGACATTCTCCGTTTGCATAAATCCAAAAGCGAAAATCAATTCCTTTGGACACCAAGGTTAAATGCCGCGCCGACAGCTTTGTCGCATCAAAGGTCGTAGCGTATACCCAGTATACGTCTTCCATCCACCGATATTGCTCGTAATTGCATTCAAGCATATAGCTCGGCAGCTTTTTCGCCGCCGCATAATCCAGCTGTACCGCACCCGGAACCGTTGCGGGATACCACTCCTGCGGCCGTTGTTGTGCACTGTCGCAATAACCGACCCGCCAATCAAGCTGTCTTTTCATTTTCGTCGCCCCTTTGTTCTTTATCTCGTTTTTTGTAAAGAAGAAATGCCGTTCCGTAAGCCGTTCAGCAAGGCATCAAGCTCCGCCTGCGTGGTTTCGGGAGAAAAACTGACACGGATTGCCGAATCCACCCGCTCCTTCGGAAGTCCCATTGCCGCCAACACCGCACTCGATTTTCCTTTTGCACAGGCTGAGCCGCTGGAAACGTAAATTTCGGATTGCTCCAAAAAGTGAAGCATAACCTCGGAGCGAATGCCCCGCACCGAAAAATTGCAGATATAGTCAACCGCGCCCTCGGGAGAGTTGAGGGCAATTTCGTCAAACGTCGCAAGTCCGCCCAATAAATACTCCCGCAATTGATGATAATGTGCTTGATTGCTTTGCATTTTCGGATAGGTCTCTGCGACCGCCGCACCGAACGCCGCAATCAGCGGAACGCTTTCGGTGCCCGAGCGCAAGCCCTTTTCCTGTCCGCCGCCGGTCTGCAACGGCTTTAAGCGAACACCCTTTTTCAGATAAAGCCCGCCGATTCCTTTCGGCGCATAGATTTTATGCCCGCTGAGGCTGACCGTGTCAACCAAGGTGCGCTCTGCCCGAAACGGAACCTTGCAAAAGCCCTGTACCGCATCAATATGAATCAATGTTTTCGGATTTTTCTGCTTCACCGCTCTGCAAATGTCAGCCGCCGGGAGCAGCGTCCCGACCTCGTTGTTGACCAGCATAAAGGTAACCAGCGCCGTGTTGTCGTCCACCGCTTCGGCAAACGCCTCCGGAGAGAAGCTGCCGCTGCTGTCGGGAGACAGCCTGACCACCTCGTAGCCTGCATTGCAAAGAGAATCCACCGTTTCTCCCACCGACGGATGCTCAATCGCCGTTGTCACGATTTTCCGTCCGATGCGGGGATAAGCTCCCGTTAAGCCACGTATTGCAAGATTGTTGCTTTCGGTCGCACCGGAGGTAAAGTAAATCGTATCCGCCGTACAGCCCAATGCCGCGGCAATTTGCTTCCGACCCTGTGTAACCGTTTTTTCCGCTTGAAGCCCCAGCCGATGAAGAGAGGAGGGATTCCCGTAAACCGTTTTCATCGTCGTGACAGCCGCTTCATACGCCGCTTCGCACACCGCGGTTGTCGCGCTGTTATCTAAATAAACTTCCATCCAAACCATTCCTTTTAAAGGCATCCGACACTGCTCTCCGAAAAGGCTGCGACAAGCCGTCTCCTCTCCTTTGTCGGCGCAGTGTATGATTAAGTCCATTATACTACATCTTACCGAAAAAAGCTATTAATAAAATAAAAATTATTGTGCGAGGTCATTTCCACGAAAATTGAACAGACAAAATTTACCGACAGCTATATCAAATAAAATCGATTTTTCTCATTCGATAACAAATGGTCCTTACTCCGTATTTCAAAGAATATTTAATTAGGGCTTGACGATACAGCATTGTTTG
>CAZFQM010000060.1:0-7943 GCA_964520995.1 uncultured Oscillospiraceae bacterium | reverse complement strand
GCGGCGGCAATTCTGTGAAAGCACAGAAAGTCATCGGCTGCCCGTCAGAGGAGGTAAACTATGGGCCAAAAAGTAAACCCACATGGACTCAGAGTGGGCGTTATTAAGGATTGGGATTCCCGTTGGTTTGCAAAAGATAACACGTTCGGCGATACCTTGGTTGAGGATTACAAAATCCGTAAATTTATCAAAAAGACCTTGTATGCTGCCGGCGTGCCGAAAATCGAAATTGAGCGTGACGCAGAGAAAGTTCGCGTACACATTCATTGTGCAAAACCCGGTATCGTAATCGGAAAAGGCGGAGCGGAAATCGAGAAGCTTCGTTTGACAGTACAAAATATGATCGGCAAACCGGTTGTATTGAATATCGTCGAGGTGAAACAGCCCGACTTAAATGCACAGCTCGTTGCAGAGAACATCGCAGCACAGCTGGAGCGCAGAATTTCTTTCCGTCGTGCAATGAAGCAATGCATCGGCAGAACCATGAAGCTCGGTGCTAAGGGTATCAAGACCCGTGTGTCCGGCCGTTTGGGCGGAGCGGAAATCGCTCGTGCGGAAAGCTATCACGAAGGAACTATCCCGCTGCAGACCATCCGCGCTGATATCGATTACGGTTTTGCGGAAGCAAACACCACCTACGGTAAAATCGGCGTTAAGGTTTGGATCTACAAGGGTGAGGTTCTGAAAGGAGAAGTAAGCGGCAAGAGAACCGCTCCTGCTCCGAGAAGAAAGCCTCGCAAGGAAGGAGGAAGTAAATAATGTTACTGCCAAAGCGTGTAAAATACCGCCGTGTGCACAGAGGTCGTTTGACCGGTAAAGCCACCCGCGGAAATACCGTCAGCCATGGTGAGTACGGTCTGCAAGCACTTGAGCCTGCATGGATTACTTCCAACCAGATTGAGGCTGCCCGTATTGCCATGACCCGTTACATCAAACGTGGCGGTCAGGTATGGATCAAAATTTTCCCCGACAAGCCGGTTACCGAAAAGCCTGCCGAGACTCGAATGGGTTCCGGTAAAGGTTCCCCGGAATACTGGGTTGCGGTCGTAAAACCGGGACGAGTAATGTTTGAGATTGCCGGCGTGCCGGAAGAGGTTGCAAGAGAGGCTATGCGTCTTGCAATGCACAAACTTCCGATCAAATGTAAATTCGTTACCAAGGAAGAACAAGGTGGTGAGCAATAATGAAAGCTTCAGAAATCCGTGACTTGTCACTCGTAGAAATGAATGAAAAGTTGACAGACCTCAAAGATGAGCTCTTCAAACTGCGCTTCCAGCTTGCTGTTAATCAGCTCGATAACCCTATGCGTATTAAAGCTGTGAAAAAAGACATTGCTCGCATAAAAACGGTTATCCGCGAGCAAGAACTAAAGAGTGTGCAATAGTACGAAGGGAGGATTTAAGCTATGAGCGAAAGAAACCTCAGAAAAACTCGGGTGGGTAATGTTGTCAGCGACAAGATGGACAAAACCGTCGTTGTGGCAATTGCCGATAACGTTCGTCACCCGCTGTATAAGAAAATCATCAAACGTACCGTGAAGCTGAAGGCACATGATGAAGAAAATCAGTGCGGTATCGGTGACCGCGTCATGGTGATGGAAACCCGTCCGATGTCTAAGGACAAAAGATGGAGAGTTGTTGAAATACTGGAGAAGGCAAAATAAGCTTTTAAGTCCGAAAGGAGGAACGCACTGTGATACAGATGCAAACTTACCTTAAGGTAGCGGACAACACCGGTGCTAAAGAATTAATGTGTATCCGCGTGTTAGGCGGTACCCGCAGAAGGTATGCTAACATCGGCGACGTTGTGGTTGCTTCGGTTAAAAAAGCAACACCGGGCGGCGTTGTTAAAAAGGGCGATGTTGTAAAAGCAGTTATCGTTCGTTCAGCAAAGGGTCTTCGCAGAGAGGATGGCACCTACATCCGCTTTGATGAACACGCTGCTGTTATTATAAGAGATGACAAAAACCCAAGAGGAACCCGTATCTTTGGGCCGGTAGCAAGAGAGCTTCGTGAAAAAGAATACATGAAGATTTTATCCCTTGCTCCTGAAGTTCTTTAATTGGAGGTGCACGTTTTAGTGAATAAGCTGCACGTAAAAACCGGCGATACCGTTGTATTGTTGACCGGTAAGTTCAAGGACAAATATAAGGACGAAAAGAAGACCCTCAAGACCGGTAAGGTTCTGGAGGTCAGCCCCAAGGAAGGCAAAGTAATCGTGGAGGGTATCAACATGGTAACCAAACACGTAAAGCCGAGACGTATGGGCGAGCAGGGCGGAATCGTGAAAGCGGAAGCTCCGATCTATGCCTGCAAGGTAATGGTCGTTTGTCCGAAATGCAATAAACCGACAAGAGTCGGACATTCCGTTGACAAAGACGGAAATAAAGTTCGTGTCTGCAAGCATTGCAGCGCAACATTCTAAGTGAGGAGGAACATTCATGGCTAGACTAAAGGACTACTACAAAAGTGATGTAGCTCCGGCTTTGATGAAAAAGTTCAGCTACAAAAGCGTCATGCAGATTCCGAAGCTTGAGAAGGTTGTAATCAACGTTGGCTGCGGCGAAGCTCGTGATAACGCAAAGATGATCGATGCAATCATGGGCGACCTTGCTTTGATCACCGGTCAAAAGGCGATCGTTTGTAAAGCAAGAAAATCTGTTGCTAACTTTAAGCTGCGTGAAGGCATGAATATCGGTGCGAAGGTTACTCTTCGTGCGGATCAGATGTACGAATTCGTTGACAGATTGTTCAACGTTGCTCTTCCGAGAGTAAGAGATTTCAGAGGAATCAACCCGAACTCCTTTGACGGCCGCGGAAACTATTCCATGGGTATTAAAGAGCAGTTGATTTTCCCGGAAATCGAATATGATAAGATTGATAAGGTTCGTGGTATGGATATCGCTTTCATCACGACCGCACAAACCGATGAAGAAGCGCGCGAGCTGTTAACGCTGTTGGGCGCTCCGTTCATGAAGTAAGGGGAGGAAATTTAGAATGGCTAAAAGATCCATGGTTGTAAAACAACAAAGAACTCCTAAATATTCCACCCGTGCATACAACAGATGCAAAATCTGCGGCCGTCCGCACGCTTATTTGAGAAAGTACGGCATCTGCCGTATCTGCTTCAGAGAATTGGCGTATAAGGGCGAGATCCCGGGCGTTAAAAAGGCTAGCTGGTAAGCACGAGCAAAGGAGGTTGACGGCATGCAAATCACCGATACAATCGCTGATATGCTAACCCGCGTTAGAAACGCGAACACAGCAAAACATGACACTGTTGACATTCCGGCATCCAACATGAAGAAGGCTATTGCTCAGATTCTGGTGGATGAAGGTTTTGTAAAGAGTTTTCAGGTCATCAATGACGGAAAACAGGGTGTCATCCGTATTAACTTAAAATACGGGGAGAACAAATCCGCTGTAATCACCGGATTGCGGAGGGTTTCGAAACCCGGACTTCGTATTTATACAAGCTGCGAGGATATGCCGAAAGTCATGAAAGGCTTAGGCGTTGCAATCGTTTCCACTTCGAAAGGCGTTATGACCGATAAACAGGCACGCAAAGCGAATGTTGGCGGCGAAGTCCTTGCATTTATCTGGTAAGGAGGTTTGCGTCGAATATGTCACGTATAGGTAGAAAGCCAATCGATGTTCCCTCCGGCGTGAATGTTGCAATCAGCGGCAATCACATTACCGTAAAAGGTACGAAGGGAACCTTGGAGAGAGATTTCCCGGCGGATTTGACTGTAAAGGTTGACGGAAACGTCATTACAGTTGAGCGTCCGAGCGAGAAAAAAGAGCACAGAGCCTTGCACGGCTTGACTCGTACCCTGATTGCCAACATGGTAGAGGGTGTGACGAACGGCTTCAGCAAGGAGCTGGAAGTAAACGGTGTCGGTTACCGTGCACAAAAGCAGGGTAAAAATCTGGTCATGAACCTGGGATATTCTCATCAGGTTATCATGGAAGAGCCGGAGGGCATCACAATTGATGTTCCCGCACCGAACAAAATTGTTGTCAGCGGCGCTGACAAGCAAAAAGTAGGTCAATTTGCAGCTGAAATACGCGAGCAACGGAAACCGGAGCCGTATAAGGGCAAGGGTATTAAGTACGTTGACGAGTATATTCAGAGAAAAGAAGGAAAAGCCGGTAAGGGCGCCAAGAAGTAAGGAGTGACTGGCAATGGTGAAAAAGCCTGATAGCAACAAGGCAAGAATCAAACGGCACAACAGAGTGCGTAATAAAATCAGCGGCACACCTGAACGTCCACGCCTAAACGTATTCCGTTCCGCAAAGCATATTTATGCACAACTGATTGACGATGTTAACGGTGTAACGCTTGTAGCTGCATCCTCCCTGGAGAAGGATTTCGAGGGGAACGGCGGCAACAAGGAGGCTGCAAAGAAAGTCGGTCAGATGATTGCGAAAAAAGCTGTTGACAAAGGGATCTCAGAGGTCGTTTTCGACCGCGGCGGTTACCTGTATCACGGCCGCGTTTTGGAGTTGGCTGAGGGAGCCCGCGAATGTGGCCTCAAATTCTAATGAGGAGGTATTCTTTTGGCTAGAATAGATGCATCTACACTTGATTTAAGTGAAAAAGTAGTCGCCATCAACCGTGTTGCAAAGACGGTAAAGGGCGGACGTATTATGAAGTTCTCAGCACTCGTGGTCGTCGGAAACGGCAATGGAATTGTCGGCTTCGGAATGGGTAAATCCAGCGAAGTTCCGGATGCAATCCGCAAAGGAATTGAGGACGCAAAGAAAAATTTGATCGAGGTTTCGTTAAAGGGATCTTCTATCCCGCACGAAATCATCGGCAACTTTGGTGCCGGAAGCGTACTGCTTAAGCCGGCTCCCGAAGGAACCGGAGTTATCGCCGGCGGTGCAGTTCGTGCGGTTATCGAAATGGCGGGTATCAAGGACATTCGTACCAAGTGCCTGCGCTCCAATAACCCCTGCAACGTGGTAAGAGCGACAGTAAACGGACTCCAAAGTCTGCGCTCTGCGGAGCAGGTTGCTGCAATTCGCGGCAAATCTGTGGCTGAAATTTATGGTTAAGGGAGGAAGCATCATGGCAAATCTCAAGATTAAACTGGTAAGAAGTCTTGTCGGATCCAAGAAGGATCAAATTGCCACCGCTCATTCTCTGGGTCTGCGCAAAATCGGCGCAGTAACCACACAGCCTGAAAATGAAGCGACAAAGGGCAAAATCGCAAAGATTTCTCACCTCATCGAGGTTACACAAGACTAAGCAAGGAGGTGCGAGTAATGAAACTGCACGAATTATCCCCGGCTCCGGGTTCCAATCGTGAATCCTTCCGTAAAGGCAGAGGCGCCGGCTCAGGTAACGGTAAAACCGCAGGAAAAGGTCATAAAGGTCAAAAGGCACGTTCCGGCGGCGGAGTAAGACCCGGATTTGAAGGCGGACAGATGCCGTTGGCAAGACGTTTGCCCAAAAGAGGATTTAACAACATTTTCGCTACAAAGTATGCAGAGGTAAACCTTTCCGATTTAGAAAAATTTGAAGATGGTGCTGTTGTTGATGCAGAAGCCTTGGTAGCTGCCGGTGTATTGAAAAAGACACTGGATGGTGTAAAGGTTTTGGGTAACGGCACGCTCAGCAAAAAGCTGACCGTTAAGGCGGCAAAATTTTCAGCGTCTGCAAAGGAAAAAATTGAGCAGGCAGGTGGAAAGGTAGAGGTGATCTAAGTGTTCGAGACTTTTAGAAATGCGTTTAAAAATCAAGACCTTAGAAAAAAAATCTTTTATACCTTTTTAATCATTGTAGTTTTCCGAATCGGTGCTGCTTTGCCGGTACCTTTTCTGGATCCGTCATCTTTAAAGAGCATGGTAGAGGAAGCAGGTAGCTTTTTGGGTTATCTGAACGTGATCACCGGCGGTGCTTTTGCCGATGCAACACTCTTTGCCATGTCCATCACCCCGTACATCAACTCCTCGATTATCATTCAGCTTCTGACGGTGGCAATCCCGCCGCTGGAAAGAATGGCAAAAGAGGGAGAAGAGGGGCAGAAGAAGCTCAACAAGATTACTCGCTGGACCACATTGGGCTTGGCGTTGATACAGGCACTCGGCTTGTATTTCACGCTGAGAGCCAAAGGCGGTATCACCTATACAACCGGCTTTGCCGGATGGTTTACGGCGATCGTCATCATGTTGATGTTTACAGCCGGCGCTTCCTTGATTGTTTGGCTGGGTGAGCAAATTAACATTAAGGGTATCGGAAACGGTATCTCCATTATCTTGTTTGCGGGTATCATCTCCCGTGGACCGGCGGCAGTAATGTTTATTGTAAGCTTGATTCAGACCGCTATCAGCGATCCGGCAAACTATGCAATCAACTACCTCTGGGCGCCGTTAATCGTCATTGCTTTTATTCTTATCATCGGCTTTGTTGTATGGATGACCAATGCGGAGCGTAAGATCCCGGTTCAGTACGCAAAGCGTGTGGTAGGACGTAAAATGTATGGCGGACAAACCAACTATATCCCGATCAAGGTTGCAATGAGCGGTGTTATGCCGATCATCTTCGCAAGTTCGATCATGTCGATTCCGAACATGATTGCAAGCTTCTGGCCGCCAAAAACGGCGTTCTGGACAGGGGTTGCGAATGTGTTCCGATATGACGGTTGGGTATATGCGATTCTCTACTTCCTGCTGATCATTGCATTTAACTATTTTTATGTGGCGATTCAGTATAATCCGATTGAAATTTCCAACAATCTCCGTAAAAACAACGGTGCAATTCCCGGCATTCGTCCCGGAAAGCCGACCTCTGATTTCATTCAGCGGGTTATTTCCAAAATCACCTTTGTCGGTGCGGTATTCCTGGCTCTGATTGCTATCTTCCCGATTGCGTTCTCACATCTTGTGCCGAACTCCGGGTCGTTGGCATTGGGCGGAACCACTTCTTTGATTTTGGTCGGTGTTGCATTGGAAACCATGAGATCCTTAGAGTCTCAGATGATGATGCGTCACCATAAAGGCTTTTTAGAGTAAGGAGAACACCAATGAATTTAATTTTATTAGGAGCTCCCGGCGCGGGAAAGGGAACACAGGCGGAGGTTATCTGCAATCATCTGCAGATCCCTGCCATTTCCACCGGAAATATACTGCGGGAAGCAATATCAAACGGCTCAGAGATCGGCATGAAGGCGAAAGCGTTCATGGACGAGGGTAAGCTGGTGCCGGATGCGGTTGTTATTGAGATTCTGAAAGAAAGAATCGCCAAGGATGACTGCAAAAACGGATTCATCTTGGATGGATTTCCGAGAACCGTGCCTCAGGCGGAAGCCTTGGATGCAATGGGCGTTGTCATTGACAAGGTCATTGATATCGAGGTTGCCGATGAGAAGATTATGCAACGCCTTTCGGGCAGACGTGTTTGCGAAAAATGCGGCGCTTCCTATCACGTTGACTACAAGCCCTCTCAAAACGAGGGAGCCTGTGACAAATGTGACGGCAAAACCGTACAGCGCAAGGACGATCACCCTGACACGATCAAGGAACGTCTGAACGTGTATCATGAGCAGACAGAACCTTTAAAAGGCTACTATGAAAAAACCGGAAAGCTGGTTGTTGTAGAGGGACAGGAAGAGGTAAAGGATACCACGGCACTGACCTTGAAAGCATTGGAAGCGTAAGCCGCTTCGGCGACCGGAAAAGGAAGTAGTTATCCATGATAGAACTGAAAACTGCAAAAGAGCTGGAGCGGATGACAGAGGCTTGCCGAATCTCCGCACTGGCGCTGAAGGTTGCAGGAGAGTCCATTGCGCCGGGAATGTCAACCAAGGAGCTGGATACCATCATCCGCAAGGAGATTCGTGCTTGCGGAGCGAAGCCCTCCTTTTTAGGCTACGGCGGATTCCCGGGCTCGGCATGTATTTCGATAAACGATGTGGTAATTCACGGAATTCCGTCTCC
>CAZFQM010000059.1:0-7953 GCA_964520995.1 uncultured Oscillospiraceae bacterium | reverse complement strand
AAAGATGAACAGAGCAAAATTGGCGTTGATTTATCTGTTTCACCCGGTGGAAGCGATGGATATTATCAAAAGAGAACGCGAACGGCTGAAAATTTATCCGGTGCTCCTGCTTTATGCTTTGGCTTTCTTCTCTCATTTGCTGTCGTTACTCATTACTCATTATCCGATTCGCTCTTTAGAGCCGGAGGATATCAATTTTGCATTGGAGCTGTTAAAGGTTAACGGAATTGTATTTTCGTGGATTATCGCCGCTTATGCGATCAGCTCTATCATGAGCGGAGAGGCGCAATTTATCGAATTGCTGACGGCATCCGCTTATGCATACATTCCCTATATTGTTTTTTCTCCGATTGTGGCATTGCTTTCCAACATATTGAGCCAAAACAGTATGGGCTTTTACCTGGCACTGCAAAGCATTATAATCGGTTGGGTTGTTTTGGGGTTGCTGATATCCTTTGTTCGTCAATGCGATTACGGTTTCGGGCAGACCGTGCTGGTCGGCGTACTGAGTCTGATTTTGATGATTTTAATTTGGGGCTTATTGGTACTGTTTGCTGCCCTTTGTATCCAAGCGGGTTCTTTCCTGACGGATATTTTCCAAGAGCTTTCGTTTAAATATTTTTGATGTGAGAGGAGTGCGGATATGAAACGGGCGATATGTTATTTAATGAGTATATGGGTGCTGCTGTCGAGTCTTTCCGTATTTGTCGGGGCGGAAAAAGCGCCGCAGGAGCGGGTGGCACCTCAAAGTCATGATGCTTTAATCACATCGGAAAATCTTATTGCAATCGGTGATACGGTAGAATTTTATTTTGATAAAAAGGGGATGGATTTTGCCGTCTATCAGCCGAACACCGGATATGTATGGGCAAGCTCGGTCGATACGAATCGGTATAAAGAACAGACCTACAATACAGCAGGGTTAAGCACGTTTGTTTCCCTGACCGTTTCCAATGATACTTCACAAGATGTTGTGACAATCTATGACCAAGAGAAAAATGACAGTATTTTAAAGGTAAGCTACCGAAATGTAAAAAACGGTATCGGTGTCAAATTGTTTCTCAAAAACATGGACATTGAATTGGAGATTGTTTTGACTTTAGAAGGGGATATTCTGGTTGTCGATATCCCGCAAGAGGCGATTCGGGAAAACGGAAAGCATACCCTGGTGTCAATCAGCCTGTTTCCGACCTTTGCGGCTGCCATGGGGACGCAGGACGGTTATTTGTTCTTCCCCGACGGCAGCGGAAGCTTGATTGACTTAAAAGAAAGCAACGGCATTGCATATCCGAAAATCCTTTCCTTTTACGGAGAGCAGGAAGCTACGTCGGATTGTGTTGCCGATTACCACGAGCAGGGAGTGGAAGCACTGACCTGTCCGGTGTTCGGAATCAAGGCGGATCAGACGGCTCTTTTCGGGAACGTCACAGAGGGAAGTGCAGAAGCTTCCTTGGTTTTGGCTCCGAGCGGATATATTTACAAAAATCTGTATCGCAGCTATATTACCTTTTCGGTGCATCGCAGCTATACCTATCAAAGTTCTTCTGAAAATATCCAATATATCGTGGACAAGAATTGTATTCAAACCGAACGCAGGGTAGAATATTCCTTTTTAACGGGAGCTTCTGCCAATTACAGCGGAATGGCAAGGGTATATCGGGATTATCTAAAGCAGCTGATGAATCGTACCGCTTTGGTGAAAACAAAGGACATTCCGTTGTTTTTGGATTTCTTTATGGGAACGACCAAGGAGGAGTTTATTTTTCGTCGATTTGTTTCAACAACCACCTTCGCACAGGCGGAAGAGATGTTGAAGGACTTAACAAATAAAGGAATATCGGAATACAGAGTGCAACTGCTGGGCTGGAATAAGGGCGGATATGAAGCCTCGCCTACGGTGTCTGCACCTGCAAGGCAATTGGGCGGGAAGCGTGGCTTGAACAGCTTACTGGACTATTGTGAGGAAGAAAATATTTCGCTCTCTTTGCAATACAATTCGATGCTTGCGAATACGAAAACAGGCTCTTACAACTCCAAAAAAGAAACCATCCGCACCTATCCCGGTACAATCGTGGACAGCAGTGACGGAATATACCGATTCCTTACCGGAAATTCTTTTTTGAACAAATATTTAAAGGTGCCGCAGAAAAACAGAACTCGATTCCCTTATGCCGGCATTTCATTTGGAGATATCGGAAATTGGCTGTTTTACAGCTATTCTAAATCGAATGCTTCTACCAGACAGGAAAACCTGAATTCGATTACAGCCGGTTTAGATACATTGCGTCAGGAAGCTGACTTCACGGTTACTGCAGGTAGTATTTACGCTACTGCTCGTGCGGCAAATGTGATTCGTGTGCCGGATGAACATTCCGAATATACCATCTCAGACCGTTCGGTGCCTTTTTATCAGATGGTGCTGCATGGCTGGGTTCGTTATACGACGACAGCGGGAAATCGGTATTATGATTTCGACAAGCAGGTGCTTCGTTGGGTTGAAACAGGAGCAATGCCCTATTTTGAATTGACCTGGGAGAGCAGTGAAAGCTTGAGAGAGACCAACTACAATCAGCTGTTCAGCTCGGAATACAGCCATTGGAGCGACAATGTAGTGCAAACCTATCAAAAGCTCAATGCCGATTTTGCAGAGCTGCAGGACCAGACGATAGACTCTCATGAGTACTTGCAGGATCAAGTGGTACGCGTTGTTTACAGCAACGGAACAAAGGTTTATGTCAATTACACCGACCAAATAGTCACAGTAGACGGCGTTTCGATAAACGCCGAAGAATATTCGGTTGTGAAATAGGGGGAAAAGCATGAAAAAGAAATCTTTGGAATCGCGTCGGAAACGGCAGCCCCTACTGTTTTTAGCTCCGTGGCTTGTCGGGACGTTTGTGTTTTTTATCCTCCCGGTGATGTATTCGTTGGCGATCAGTTTTTCCGATTTAAAAAATTCATCTACCTTGGAAATGTCATGGGCGGGGTTTGAACATTATCATTACGCTTTGTTTGTCGATACCGGGTTTGTACCGCAATTGCTGGAGGTCTTTAAGGTTACTATTCTGCAGACTCCGATTATCGTGATATTTTCGTTGTTTATTGCTATTTTATTAAATCGGAAATTTCACGGACGCGGCATTTTCCGTACAATCTTTTTTCTGCCGGTGATATTGGGAACCGGCTTTGTTATGGAGCAGCTTATGGACCAAGGCGTTCAGGAAAATGCAATGCAGGTGGTATCCTCGCTGATTTTACAGGACGATGTCGTGCTGTATTTGGGACAAAAAGGAACCGAGCTTGTACAAGGCTTTTTGACCTTGTTAACGCAGGTGTTCTGGCGTTCCGGTGTGCAGATCGTTATTTTTGTCGCAGGCTTGCAGAAGATACCGGACTCACTGTATGAGGCAGCGAAGATTGATTCCGCAAATTCATGGGAAACACTTTGGTATGTTACCCTGCCGATGATCGGCCCGATGATTTTGCTGAATACGATTTTTACCTTTGTGGATTATTTTACAGATGCGCAGAATCATGTGATCGCTTTGCTGGACTATTTAATGTTTACCTATGCCAAGTTCGAGTATGCGGCAGCTGCGGGATGGTTGTATTTCTTATTGATATTTGTTCTTTTGGGAATTACAACGCTGATTCTTCGTCCGATTGTGCGAAATACCGGCAGCTCGGGAAGATAGGCAGACGCATGATTTATTATTTCGGAATTTTTTCACGGCCTGCCGTATTTTGAGCCGTTGAAATCATTTCAATGAAGAATGGAGATTAAAATGGACAAAGTAAAACGATCTCATCTTTTGCATTTCAGCAGACGGAAAGCAACTGCCTTGGTGATACAGCTTTTTTTCTATGTTTTACTCATCAGCTTGGCGTTTGTATTCTTGTTTCCGTTTTTGTATATGATAATCACTTCGGTAAAATCCTATTCCGACCTGATTGACACCTCGGTGGAATGGATTGTCAATGAAATCCATTTTCAAAATTACATATTGTCCTGGAAGGAACTGAATTATCCGCTTCATCTTTTTAACAGTACTGTGGTTGTCATATTGGCGACGTTGGGACATCTGATTTCCTGCGCAATGGCAGGATATGCTTTTGCAAGGTATTCCTATCGTTATACCAATTGTCTGTTTTTGCTGGTGATTGCGACCATGGTGATACCGATTCAAACGTTGATTGTTCCCATGTACATTATATTTGTGAAAATCGGTATTGTCGATACCTTTTTGCCCTTGATTTTACCGACTTTTTTGGGAGCGGGCTTGAAAAGCGGACTTTTTATTTTTGTGTTTCGACAGTTCTTTCTGACCTTGCCGCGTTCTTTGGAAGAGGCTGCGGAGATTGACGGATGTAACTGCATGAAAACCTATCTGCGGATAGCGCTGCCGTCGGCATCCAATTCCATTCTGGTATGCACGGTGCTTTCGGTGGTTTGGCATTATAACGATTATTACGAGCCTGGTTTATATTTGCGTAAAAGTGAGCTGTATTTGCTTCCGCAGGTGCTCCCGAATGTCGCAAATTTGCTGGAGCAGGCCTCCAAGGGAAACGGCAATGCCACATTGGCTGCTACCTTGAATGAAAATTATCACCTGGGCTTAATTATGGCATCCTGCGTTTTGGTGCTGCTGCCATTGCTGATTTTTTACTTTATTGTACAGCGATGGTTTATGCAGGGTATAGAAAACAGCGGAATTACCGGGGAATAAAACGGAGAAACGACAATGAAGGAAATACATCTTATTTGTAATGCACATATTGATCCGGTTTGGCAATGGAATTGGCAGGAAGCGGTAGGGGTAACTCTGGCAACCTTTGCAACAGCTGCCGACCTTTGCGAAGAATATCCGGCTTTTGTTTTTAATCATAACGAAGCGCTGCTGTATGAATGGGTAGAGCAGCATGACCCTCTCCTTTTTGAGCGCATCAAGCGCTTGGTGAGAGAAAAAAGATGGCATATTATGGGCGGATGGTACATCCAACCGGATTGCAATCTTCCCTCGGGAGAGTCACTGATTCGCCAGATAACAACAGGCAGAACCTATTTCAGAGAAAAGTTCGGCGTGGAGCCGCAGATTGCAGCCAGCATGGATGCATTCGGACATAGTAAAGGTCTGGTACAGATTTTACAGCAATCCGACTACACGGGATATGTTTTTATGCGCGCCGAAGAAGATGCGCCGGAGGCTTTTCAGTGGAAAGGCTATGCCGACAGCCGGATAACGGCGGTTCGATTACTTACCTGCTACAATTCACCGATGGGGAAGAGTGCGGAATGTATCAAGGCTTATATCGACGAGCACGCCGAGGATGAGGTTCAATTCCGTTTTTGGGGCGTGGGCAACCATGGCGGCGGTCCCTCCAGAAAGGATTTAAAGGATTTGATCGCTCTGCAACAGGAAATTCCCACCAAGCTGATACATTCTACCCCGGAAAATTATTTTTCCACCCTGAATGCGGAGCGCTTGCCGATTAAGGATGGAGAAATCGGTCCTGTTTTTGTGGGGTGCTACAGCAATATGCAACGAATCAAAAAGCTGAACCGATATTTGGAGGGGCAATTGTATACCGCAGAAGCAATTTCGGTGTTGGCATATCAGCAAAAGGGGATTGCCTATCCCAGAGAGAAATTGAATGAAGCGCAAAAATCGTTGCTTTTTTCCCAGTTCCATGATATTTTGCCGGGCACCTGTATTGAATCGGCGGAGGACGCTTCTATTCAGCGCCTGCATTCCGGCTTGCAGATGACAGATGAGTGTATCTATAATGGGATTTCCGCGCTGTGTCGGGATGAATTGCCTGCCCTGCCGGGAGACACGCCCTTATTTGTCTTTCAGCCACTGCCGCATGAAATGCCTTGCTATTTTGAATATGAATTTATGCTTGCCGATCAAAATTGGAGCGAGGATTGGTTCGATGTGACCGTATGGTGTGACGGAAAAGAGGTTCCCGCTCAAATTTTAAAGGAAGAGAGTAATCTGAATCTGGATTGGCGGAAGCGGATCGGCATTATGGCACCGCTTCGTCCGTTGGGTATTACGCGATTTGATTTGAAGCTGTATCAAAAAAAGGGAAAATTGCGCAGTATCGACAATGTGACCGAAGAGCTTCTCACGATTTCCACCGCGTGGGGAAAAATGGTTCTCAGAACATCGGACGGTGCGATTGTTTCGCTGGTCAACGAGGGGCGGGAATATGCCAAGGAAGGCTTGGGTACCCTTTGGTGTTTTCGGGATCATCCGGACCCTTGGAGCATGCAGGAGAACGTACTCGGTACGGAACCGGAGCAGTTTGCGCTGTTGTCGGGCAAGGAGCTGGAAGAATTCACCGATTGGTCGGCAGATCAGATATCGGCGATACAAATTGTTGAGCAGGGAGCTGTTTTGACACGCATACAGCTGCTATTCGGACATAACGCTACCTGTGCAGTGGTGCAATATACCGTTTTTCACGAACAGCCTTGGATCGATGTCGATATCAGAATCTACAATGCCGCGCCGAATCGGATATACCGTTTATCATTGCCGGTAGAGGGCGACAAGCATTGGTTCCGCGCTCAGGATATCTGCGGAGTAAAAGAGCTGTCCGAAGAAGCATATGAGCAATCGGTTCACAGGTGGGTGAGAATCGGTGAGGCGAACCAAGCCGAACTGAGTGTCATCAATGACAGCAGCTACAGTGCCTGCATTCGAGATGGAGAGCTGATGGCAACCCTGTTGCGTACTCCCGCCTATGTGGCACATCCGTTGCCCGAGCGACCGTTGCTGGAGGAAAAGCGATTCCTCCCTCATATCGATCAGGGGATTCGCAGAATGCGCTTCCGTTTGATTCCCGGCAATTTTTCCGAGCAGGAAATTGATTTGAAAGCACAGAGCTTTAATACACCTCCTGTCGCAACTACCCTGTTCCCGCGGGGAAGCGGGGCAGAGCGACCCTCTATTACCGTTGAGGGTGCACAGCTGATGGCGTTAAAGCCCGCGGCAGACGGAGACGGATATATTCTTCGCCTTTTTCGTAATTCCCCCGAGGCGGGAGAGGCAATAGTAGATTGGCCTGCGGCAGGTGTAAATATCAGTCTAAGGTTGGAGAGTTATCAGATTCAAACGTTGCGAATAACCGGCGGACGGGTAATTCTCTGTAACATATTAGAAAAAAATCAAACAGAAAAGGAGTGTTAGCTTTATGAAAAAAAAGAAAAGCGTCAAACGAATCGCGATTCCGCTTTTGCTGTGTGTGTCGCTTATGCTGACGGTCGGGTGCGGCAATAATCAAGGCGGGTCTTCGGGAGATGACAATCGCGTTTTGGACGAAAACGGTGTTTACACTACGGGATATCCTATTGTGAAGGACAAGTTGACATTGTCGATTATGACCTATGATTTCAACAACGGTACGGATCCCAAAAGCACGGAGCTGATTAAGCAGTTGGAAGAAAAGACCAACATTCACCTGGATTGGACCGTTACCGCCGGAACGGAGCATGCGGCAACCGCTTTGCAGGTAGCTTATGCTTCCGGTGAATTGCCGGATATTATTACCGGCTATTATTGCGATTTGGCGTATCAATGGCCGTATATCCAAGAGGGCATGATTCAGCAGCTGGATGATTTGCTTCCGAAGTATGCGCCGAACATTGAAAAAATGTTTAAAGAGCAGCCCTATGCAAAGTATATGTCAACTGCCTTGGATGGTAAAATCTATACCCTACCTAACGTGGTATCGGGAACTGCGTTGGATACCATTATGGGAATGTTGATTAACACCAAATGGCTTAACGCCTTAGGCTTGAGTATGCCCAAAACAACATCGGATTTGGTGAATGTTCTGCGTGCTTTTAAAAACGGCGATCCGAACGGAAACGGAAAAAATGATGAAATTCCCATGCTGTTGCATACCGACCTCCCCGTTGAGATGTACGGTTGGTTTGGGGTCTCT
>CAZFQM010000058.1:3659-8006 GCA_964520995.1 uncultured Oscillospiraceae bacterium | reverse complement strand
ACGGCCGATTGCGGCGTGTGGAATGTGCCGTTGGGCAGAAGCCGGGCGGACCGCAAGAAGATTGCGGTAAACGGAGAAAACCCCAGAGAGGCTGTTACACACTTTGAGGTGCTGAAGCGGTTTTCACGGTTTACCTATATGCGATTTTTACTGGAAACCGGTCGAACGCATCAAATTCGGGTACATAGTGCGTATGCGGGGCATCCTGTCGCCGGAGATGATGTTTACGGTCCGAAGAAATGTATCTCCGAGTTGGGAGGACAATGCCTGCACGCAAAAAAGCTCGGCTTTATCCATCCGACGACAAGGGAGTATCTGGAATTTGACAGCGAATTACCGACCTATTTTCAAAAATTTTTGTTAAAGGCAGAGAAAATCACTTGAATTTCGGAATTTGGTCGGAATTGCTGTTTACTCTCGGCGGGATATCCTGTAAGATGATAGAGGCTGTCTTGAGCCGATGAGATTCAGTGAGAAAAGGAGTGCTTTCGGAATGGGCAGAATGATATCCGATTTGCTTTTTGCCTGCGATTTGGATGATACCATGCTGGACAGCAAAAAGGAGATATCATCCGAAAACCAAAGAGCGATTGCCGATTTTGCGTCAAAGGGCGGAAAATTTGTAATAGCAACGGGACGTGCGGTTCCTGCGACGGAGCCTTATGCCAAGCAGATGGGAGTAAAGCACCCCTGTGTGCTTTATAACGGTGCGGCGATTTATGATTTTTCCGCGGGACGTTTTCTTTGGAAAGCCGCTTTGGTCAGCGAAGCGAGAGAATATTTAAAGGAAATTATGACCGTTTTTCCTCAGGTGGGTGCGGAAATTTTAAAGGATGAACAAATCTATGTTGTCCGTAAAAATCAGTATATTTCCGCTCAGGTGGATGTGGAGCGGCTGGACTACTGCGAGGTTGAAGCAGATGAGGTCGCTGACGGCTGGTTTAAAATATTGATGGTGATGGATAGCGATATTTTAGATGAGGTTTGGAATTTTATTGCAAAGAAGCAGTATGCTTCGGTAGACTTTGTAAAGTCAAGCTGTAATTATATTGAAATGTTGCCGCGCGATATTTCAAAGGGTGCAACCGTCATGCGGTTGGCTGAGATGTTGGGCGTTAAGCCGGAGAACACGGTGGGAATGGGCGATTACAATAACGATATCGAGATGCTTCAATTGACGGCATTCAGCTTTTCGCCCGAAAATGCACCTGATGAGGTAAAGGAGCAGGCAAAACATATTACGCCGAGTTGCAATCAAAATGCGGTCGCGTATGCGCTTGATTATATTACCACTCAAGCAGATTTTTTAAAATAATATAAAACAGACCGTGCCCTGTCGGGATACGGAGAAAAGGAGATTGTTTATGCTGTCACCTCAGGTAAAAGAATTGCAGAAAATTGCCTGCAAGGTAAGAATGGGAATCATTGAGGGCGTTTATAACGCAAAATCGGGACATCCCGGCGGTTCCTTGTCGATTGCAGACTTGTTGACTTATCTTTATTTTGCAAAGATGAAGATCGACCCGCAGAATCCCAAATGGGAGGATCGCGACCGTCTGGTGCTGTCAAAGGGACATTGTGCACCCGGTCTGTATTCTGTTTTGGCACAACGGGGATATTTTTCGGTGGAGGAGCTGAAGACCCTGCGTCATATCGGCTCTCGCTTGCAGGGACATCCCGACATGAAGCATATTCCCGGCGTGGATATGAGCTCCGGTTCTTTGGGACAGGGCATTTCCGCCGCTTGCGGAATGGCTTTGTCCGGCAAGCTGGCAGGAAAATCCTACCGTGTTTATACAATCTTGGGCGACGGAGAAATCGAAGAGGGGCAGGTTTGGGAAGCCGCTATGTTTGCCGCACACAAAAAGCTGGATAATCTGGTTGCTATCGTGGACAGCAACGGCTTGCAGATTGACGGAGCGGTGACCGAGGTCAATTCGCCCGAGCCGATTACCGATAAATTCGCAGCTTTCGGATTCCATGTTATCACAATGGATGCACATGATTTTAACGATATCGAGCGTGCATTCTCCGAAGCTGAACAAGTGGTCGGGAAGCCGGTTGCCATCGTGCAGAAAAGTGTTAAGGGAAAAGGCGTTTCTTTTATGGAAAATCAGGTTTCATGGCATGGAAGCGCTCCGAATAAAGAGCAATATGAGCAGGCAATGTCGGAATTAAATGCCGCATTGGCTTTGCTCAACGAATAAGGAGGAGTACGGCTATGGCGGAAATGATAAAAAAAGCAACACGGGAAAGCTACGGAGAAGCGTTGGTAGAGCTTGCCGAGCAATATCCCGATATGGTGGTTTTGGATGCGGATTTGGCGGCGGCAACAAAGACCGGCTTGTTTAAGAAAGCATATCCGGATCGTTTCTTTGATTGCGGTATTGCGGAGGCGAACATGATGGGGATCGCCGCGGGAATCGCTTCTACCGGAAGAAAGGTTTTTGCGAGTACCTTTGCGATGTTTGCGGCGGGCAGAGCTTTTGAAATTGTTCGGAATTCTATCGGCTATCCGCATTTGAATGTAAAAATCGGTGCTACTCACGCCGGTATCTCGGTCGGTGAGGACGGAGCGACCCATCAATGCTGTGAGGATATTGCGTTGATGAGAACCATTCCCGGCATGACGGTAATCAATCCGTCGGATGATGCAGAGGCGAAAGCGGCGGTAAAGGCATCTTTGGAGCATGACGGACCTGTCTATCTGCGGTTTGGCAGATTGGCTTGCCCGGTAATCAATGACCGTCCCGATTATCATTTTGAGTTAGGCAAAGGAATTACGTTGCGTGACGGCAAGGATTTGACAATCGTAGCGACCGGCTTGATGGTAAACGAAGCGCTGCAAGCGGCTGAACTGCTGCAGGCTGACGGTATTTCCGCGCGAGTCATCAACATCCATACCATTAAGCCTTTGGATACCGAGCTGATTATCAAAGCGGCGGTGGAAACTGGCTTGTTGATTACGGCGGAGGAGCATAGTGTAATCGGCGGCTTGGGATCGGCAGTTGCGGAGACGGTCTGCGAGGCTTGCCCTGTTCGTGTGGTTAAAATCGGTGTCAATGATGAGTTCGGATATTCCGGACCTGCTGTAGAACTGTTGAAAGCATTTGGGTTGTGTGCACAGAATATTTATGAAACGGCACGCGCCGCATATCAAAACAAATAAGCTTGTCAAAACCTGTGTGCAGCATCTGAGGTACACGGGTTTTACTTTCTTTTGAAAAATGAGATTCCGAACGCTCGGTCTGTATTTCGTATAAAAGTTCAGAAAAGGATGGTAAAATAATGGAGGCAAAAATACAAGGTCGCGTACACTCTATTGAATCTTTCGGTGCCGTAGACGGGCCGGGGATACGCTTTGTAATTTTTTTGCAGGGGTGCCCGTTGCAGTGCAAGTTTTGTCATAATCCGGATTCATGGGATTTTGCTTACGGCAAAAAAATGGATGTTGACTTTATTATGGAGCAGATACTAAGCTATCGTAATTTTATCAAAAACGGCGGCGTAACCATATCGGGCGGCGAGCCGATGATGCAGCCCGAATTTGTAAAGGCGCTTCTGGAGCGGTGCCGCAATCATGGGGTGCATACCGCTGTAGACACCTCCGGCTCGATTCCGTTAGAACACTGCAAGGGTGTGATTGACACGGCGGACATGCTGTTGCTTGACATCAAGGATATTGACAGCGAAGATTGCAAAAAGCTGACGGGGCTGGGAAATGAGAATGCGCTTGCGGTATTGGAGTATTGCGAAAGCATTCATAAGCCGATATGGATACGTCATGTTGTGGTACCGACCTTAACACTCAAGCGGGACAAGCTGGAAAGATTAGCGGATAAATTGAGCCGATATTCTTGCATTCAGAAGGTGGAGCTGCTTCCGTTTCATAAAATGGGTGAGTATAAGTGGGAGACGCTGGAACGTCCCTATGAGCTGACCGATATCCAGCCGCCCACCAGAGAGCAGATGCGTGAAGCAGAGACTATTTTCAGAGAGCGTGGATTGCCGCTGTAATCGTGTGATGATTTTATCTACTAAAAAAGACCGTAAGCTGACGAAAAGTCGGCTTACGGTCTTTTGCACAATGTGAAAAGCAGGGTGAATTGTTTATACAGCTTAGGCAACGGTAATTTTCTTTTGCTGAATCAATTTGGAGACAGTTTTTAAAACAAGAAACAAAGCGGCGGCTTCCAACGGAAGCATCAGCAGATTTTTGAAGATGCGGGTAAAAATTTCCACAACGCCGACCGCTTTCCCATATAAGAGGAAGATCCAGAAGGTGTTTAGAAGAAGCTGAAGCAACAGATTGACGGCAGCTTTGGCAAGAATGACACGCACTACCGT
>CAZFQM010000058.1:0-3649 GCA_964520995.1 uncultured Oscillospiraceae bacterium | reverse complement strand
GCAGTCAAGGTGAAGCCGAAAAAATAGGCGCCCATGCTGTTCCCGGGGGTCAGCAGATAGCTTAAAATATCCCCCATTGCGGCACCGATACCGGCGGCAATCGGACCATACAGCATACCCGAGAGGGCAATAGCCAAGAAGCTGATGCTGATTTTCATGGTTGACCCGATTGGGATGGTGGCAAAGGACAATGCGACATTGAGCGCAACCAGCATGGCAATTCCGGTCAATGAGTGAAGCTTTTTCAGTTCTGCCGCGGAGCGAGTAAATAAAGAAAGAAAATTTTTCATAGCAGTACCTCCTTACATCATCAATTTGCTGTACAAATTCGGAAGTGCAGGATTTACTGCCTCGGATTGTCACAGCGGGATGCGAAATACAGACCGCAAACCGAAACGGTTTTTCGTCTTGGCAGCAACTCCCCGTCTGCCAAACACTTAACGCCTGTTTTTCTACTCTGCTATAGTTCTATTTTATCATGGATTCAAAGCGCTGACAAGAGTAAGGTGGAACAAAAGAAAAACCACCGAGCAGAGGTTTTTCGGATATAAAAACGAGCCCACACTTTTTCAGTGCGGGCTCCATGCTTATTTGATTTTTCCGATGTCGGTGCGGTAGTGACAATCTCGGAACGAGATTTGCTTTACTGCGGCGTAAGCTGAGGAAAGTGCTTTCTCTAAGCTTTCTCCGACCGCGGTGACACCCAGGACACGTCCGCCTGCCGTGAGGTATTCGGTTCTTTCCTTTTTTGTACCGGCGTGGTAAACAGTTGCCTGCTTGTGCTGTCCGTTTTCCTCTAAGCCGAGGATCGGCAATCCTGTTTGATACTTTTGCGGATATCCGCCCGATGCCATCACAACGCAGGCGGCGGCGCCGTCATCCCATTGGATATCCAGCTCGGCAAGCCGCTGCTCATAGATAGCCAGGAAAATTTCCATTAAATCGGTTTTCAGTAACGGAAGTACAACCTGCGTTTCCGGGTCGCCGAAGCGGCAGTTGTACTCGATGACTTTCGGACCGTTGGGTGTCAGCATTAAGCCGAAATAGAGACAGCCCTTGAACGGACGTCCCTCCGCCGCCATTGCATGGATGGTGGGGAGAAAAATCTCTTTCATGCAAGTTTCCGCGATTTCATCGGTGTAGTAGGGATTGGGGGCAATGGTTCCCATACCACCTGTGTTCAGCCCCTTGTCATTATCATAGGCACGTTTATGGTCTTTAGAGGAAATCATCGGCTTTACGGTTTCGGAATCGGTAAACGCCAGAACCGAAACCTCGGGGCCGGTCAAAAATTCTTCTATGACAATGTGATTGCCGCTGGCGCCGAAGATTTTATCCTCCATCATGGAATGAACCGCTTGCTCTGCCTGCGCGAAATCCTCTGCGATGATAACGCCTTTTCCGAGCGCCAATCCGTCCGCCTTAATTACGGTAGGATAGGTGTTTTCGGTACGAATATATTCGATTGCTCGATTGGGATCATCAAATACCTCATATTTAGCGGTAGGAATATGATATTTTTTCATCAGCTCTTTGGAAAAAACCTTACTGCCCTCTATGATGGCAGCCGCTTTGTTGGGACCGAAGGTTTTGATACCGACCTTTTCAAAGGCGTCCACCATTCCCAGTACCAGCGGGTCATCCGGTGCAACCACGGCAAATTCGATTTGATTTTTAACGGCAAAGTCAATCATGGCATCAATATCGGTTGCCTTGATGTTGACACATTCGGCATCGGCGGAAATTCCGCCGTTTCCGGGAGCGGCATAAATTTCAGATACCAGCGAGCTTTCCTTAAGCTTTCGGATAATAGCGTGCTCTCGACCGCCACCGCCGACTACTAATACTTTCATTTTGTTCCCATTCCTTTCGGCGTATTTGTTTTTCTTAGTTTGGGGAAGCATCAGTGATGAAATAGGCGAATGCCGGTAAATGCCATTGCGATACCGTATTTGTTGCAGGTTTCAATGACGTTATCATCACGGATGGAGCCGCCGGGCTGTGCGATATATCGGACGCCGCTGCGGTTGGCACGCTCGATATTGTCACCGAACGGGAAAAATGCATCCGAACCGAGTGCAACATCGGTCAGGGTATCCAACCATGCACGTTTTTCTTCCTTGGTAAGCGGCTCCGGCTTCTCGGTGAAGAATTGCTCCCAAGCACCGTCTGCAAGCACATCCATGTAATCGTCGGAGATGTAAACGTCGATGGTGTTGTCACGGTCGGGACGACGAATGTCGGCTTTAAACGGCAGGTTTAACACCTTGGGATTTTGGCGCAAAAACCAGATGTCCGCTTTGTTTCCCGCAAGACGGGTACAGTGAATTCGAGATTGCTGACCTGCGCCGACGCCGATGGTTTGACCGTCCTTGGCATAGCAGACCGAGTTGGATTGAGTATATTTGAGGGTAATCAAGGCAAGCACCAGATCACGCTTGGCGCTCTCCGGCATTTCTTTGGCATCGGTTACAAGCCGGTTGAGCATTTCTTCGTTGATTTTCAAATTGTTTCTGCCCTGCTCAAAGGTGATGCCATAGATGTTGCGGCGCTCTGTTTCGGCGGGAACATAGCTTTCATCAATTTGGATAACGGTGTAACCGCCCTTGCGCTTTCCTTTCAAGATTTCAAGAGCCTTTTCGGAGTAGCCGGGGGCGATAATGCCGTCCGATACCTCACGGGCAATCAGCGTGGCAGTTTCCTCGTCGCACTCATCCGAAAGGGCGATAAAGTCGCCGTAGGAGGACATTCTGTCGGCACCTCTTGCTTTAGCATAAGCCATGGCGAGGGGGGTCAGCTTTAGGTCATCGACAAAGCAAATCTTTTTTTGCAGCTCGGTCATCGGGGTGCCGACTGCGGCGCCGGCAGGGCTGACGTGCTTAAAGGATGCGGCAGAGGGCAAGCCGGTCGCTTCCTTGAGCTCTTTTACCAACTGCCAACTGTTGCAGGCATCCATAAAGTTAATATATCCCGGTTTTCCGTTTAATACTTGAATCGGAAGCTCTCCGTTTTCCATGTAGATGCGGGAGGGCTTTTGATTGGGGTTACAGCCGTATTTTAATTCCAGCTCTTTTGCCATCGTTATTCCAATCCTTTCCTGTGTTTATTGATTTTTGTTGCAGATTCTGGTCTGTGTCTCTCCTGTTTTCAGGTTGATAAATCTTGTAAAGAGGGAGACCTTGTTGTCTGCATTTAGGTTGTTCCAGATGGATTCCGTAAAGGAATCGATATCTCCGCTCACGGCGATTTTTTTCGGCTCGCCCTCAAAGGAGGGAATCGGATTGCCGTCACAGCGGTAGGTATGGATGAAATGTCCTTCCCCTGCAAGAGGTGCTTGATAGTCAAAGAAATAACGGCAGGTGGAATTCGGATTTCCGTTTGCGCTTTTGAGGATGGAAAGGGTATAATGGTCCCCATCGACAATGCCGGAAATACGGGGAGTATAATTCGGTGCATCCGGCTCAAAAGTCCTGGTCTGCAAAGCGTTTTCAAAGGTGTCACCCTTGGCGATGAAATCATAGACGGTGTCGGTTTGGTCGCCGTTGGTGACGATGGTTTTTCCGTCAATGACTCGCACGGGAGAGTAAATAATCAGGGAGGGGTCTACCAGCTTCGACGGGTCGAATGCCTGCGTTTTGATGCCGTCATT
>CAZFQM010000057.1:0-8034 GCA_964520995.1 uncultured Oscillospiraceae bacterium | reverse complement strand
GAAAACGTATGACCAATCGGCGGATGCAAACCAAAAGCTGGAGGAGATGTTTTCCTACCTGACCTAATTCGAGAAAAAGGTTTCAATGCATTTGCCGGATTCCGAAATAGCAAAGGTCAACGACAACGCAGGGGTATCGGCGGTTACGGTGTCCGAGGAAACCTATCGGTTACTCAAGCGCGGTCGGGAGCTGAGCCTACAATCAAACGGGCTTTTTGATATTACGATAGGTCCCTTGGTGAAGCTTTGGGGGATTACCTCCGATGCGCCGCAGATACCGACCGATTCCGAAATTCAAAGCTACCGAAAGCGGGTCAACATCTCAAAGCTGTCGCTGAATGACGAGAAAAAAACAGCTAAGCTGACCAATCCCTATATGGAAATTGATTTGGGCGGAATTGCCAAGGGCTATGCCTGCGATTTGGCAAAGAAAAAATATCAAGAGCTGGGCTTGGAGTCGGGGCTTCTTTCCCTGGGCGGCAACATCTACTCTTTCGGAACCAAGCCGGACGGTACCGCTTTTATCATCGGTCTGCGGGACCCCAGAGGAGAAGAGAGCGATTTAATGGGAAATCTGACCGCTCCCGGCAAAGTGGTGGCGACAAGCGGAGACTATGAACGATATTTTGAACAGGACGGAACGCGCTATCATCATATACTGGACCCGAAAACCGGCTATCCCGCCAAAACCGATTTGATCTCGGTGACGGTCATCGCCGAGGAGGGTGCTTTGGCGGATTTCCTCTCCACGACGCTTTTTATTGCCGGCAAGGAGGAAGTGTTGAAGAATCTTGACAATGACAAATTCGATGTTATCGCCGTGGACAACCAAATGCAGGTCTATGTTTCGGCGGGGATGAAGCGCAATTTTAAGCTGACCAATACCGAAGACTATCGATTGGCGGATTGATTTTGAAAACAAAGAAAAACAAAGTTGTATCGAAAAAAGCCGATGACACTCTCGTCTTTTTTCGGCGCTCGGATATTGCGGTGGTGACAGCATTACTGCTTATCGCCCTGACTCTATGGGGATTGCGCTTTTTTGCTCCACAGGGCGAAGACAAGAAAATCGAGATTCTTTGCGACGGAGTGCCGATAAAAACCATTGCGCTCCCTGCCGAGGATTCGCTGATCGCACTCGGAGAAAGCGGGCAAATCAAGCTGGAAATCAAGGACAATCGAATCCGTTTTGTTGAAGCCGATTGTCCCGATAAAACCTGTGTTCGAAGCGGCTTTATCGACAAGGCGGGGCAATCGCTCCTATGCCTTCCCAATCGCATCGTTGTCAGAATCGTCGGGGAAAGCGAAATCGGCGTTGACGGGATTGCGGGATAGCATATCCGTTTGTTCCTTATCTTCCGAAAGGCAGGTGCCGACCATGAAAAGCATACGTCACATCGCGACAATGGGGTTGCTTTTTGCCCTGGCGCTCGTCCTTTCTGCCTTGGAGGGAATGCTCCCGCCCTTGCCCTTCCTTCCACCCGGTATCAAGCCCGGGTTTTCCAATATCGTGACGATGTACTGCCTGTTATATGAGGGAAACGGCTCCGCTTATGCGTTGGCAACACTCAAAGCGGGCTTTACACTGCTTGTCGGCGGCACGGTTGCGGCTTGTATGAGCCTATGTGGCGGCTTGACGGCGGTTACTGTTATGGCACTTTTACATCTGCCGAAGCGATATCCGTGCTCCGTTTTTTTGATGAGTGTATTCGGTGCCGTTTTTCACAATTTCGGTCAGCTGGCGGTAGCGGCGATTTTATTCGGTCACTCCACGGCATTTGCCTATCTGCCGATTTTGCTGGTCTCGGGGGTGTTGATGGGAGCATTGACCGGTATCATCATGAAAACGGTCCTGCCGGCAATCGAAAAACTGAATTTATCCGAAAAGTCCATATAAACTGACAGAATTTTGACAGCTTGAGATGCATAAGAAATGCCATGATTTTGAGAAAGGTGAGGTAAATGGCTATCATAAAAAGCAGGAAAGCGTTGTCGGGAATCCATTTAAAGCATCGAAAAGGTACCTCGGAATGCAGTACGGTGCCCCTACCATTACCGCAGCTTGTCCGTATTCCGATGCTACAGCATATCGGGCAGGAGGCAATCCCGCTTGTATCGGTGGGGGAGAAGGTCTGTGTCGGGCAGAAAATTGGTGACAGCACTGCTCCGATGGGGCTGCCGATTCATTCCTCCGTATCGGGTACGGTGAAAAGCATTGCGGAGCAATTGACCGTCGGCGGAAAATATGTCAAGGCAGTAGTGATTGAGACCGACGGCGCCCAAACGCCCTTTCCGGGTCTTACACCGCCGCAGGGAACCTCTCTCGACGAATTTATTGCCGCTGTTCGGGAAAGCGGCTTGTCCGGTCTGGGCGGCGCAGGTTTCCCGACCTATCAAAAGCTTCGGCACAAAGGCGGAGCGCCGATAGATACCCTCATCATTAACGGTGCGGAATGTGAGCCGTATATTACCTCCGACTATCGAGAGTGCATGGAGCATCCGCAGGATATTGCGGACGGAATCAAGCTTATCATGAGCCGCCTTTCACTGGCAAAAGCGATCATCGGTCTCGAGGACAACAAGCCGCAAGCGATTGCGTTATTATCAAAAGTGACCGATTCGCTCGACGGCGTGTCGGTGATGTCTTTAAAAAGCCGATATCCGCAGGGGGCGGAAAAGGTACTGATTTACAGCGTGACCGGAAAGATGATGGCGGAGGGACAGCTCCCTGCCGATTGCGGTGTTCTTGTCCTGAATATTTCCACTGTCTCCGCTCTGGCAAGATACTTTAAAACCGGTATGCCCCTTGTTTCCAGGCGGATTACCGTAGACGGAGATGCGGTGACTCAGCCCAAAAATTTGGAGGTGCCGCTGGGTGCCTCTGTCCGTGAGGTGCTGGCGTTTTGCGGTTGTCATGCGGAGGAGTGCGGAAAAATTTTGACGGGCGGTCCGATGATGGGAATCTCTCTTCCCGATTCGGAACAGCCGATTATCAAAAACAACAATGCCGTTTTGACATTCCGAAAAGCGGCTTCTTCTTATGACAGGGAGACCGCCTGCATCCGATGCGGAAAATGCACCCGCGTTTGCCCGCTTCATTTGATGCCGACCGAGCTGGAGCGCGCTTATGACCGCCGTGATGTCGATGCGTTGCGGCGCTTAAAGGTAAATTTGTGTATCAACTGCGGTTGTTGTTCTTATATTTGTCCCGCTAAGCGGGAGCTTGCCGCCAAGAATCAGCTTGCCAAGGCTTTATTGCGGGCGAAAAAAGGATAGCTCGCAGACTTCTGCCATTTCTTAAAAAAAAGGGGAAATCAACTTGAATTCATTCGTTGTCACCGCATCACCCCATCTTCGAAGCGGAAATTCCACTGCAAAAATCATGCTGGATGTGATTATCGCACTCTGCCCCGCCCTGATTGCCGGGACGATTTTCTTTGGGTGGCGCAGCTTGGTTGTGGTTGCGACCTGTGTTATGTCCTGTGTTTTGTTTGAATATGCGGCTCGGCGCATCATGAGGCGGAGCAATACCATCGGAGATTGCAGTGCTGTGGTAACGGGAATGCTGCTTGCATTCAATCTCCCGGTCACCATTCCGCTTTGGATGGCGGTGGTCGGTAGCTTTATTGCCATTGTGATTGTAAAACAGCTTTTCGGCGGAATCGGACAAAACTTTGCCAATCCCGCCATCACAGCGCGCATTGTGCTGATGATCTCCTTTACAAGCCAAATGACCCATTGGGTGCCGCCGTTTTTTTACCGCACTCCCGAGGTGGATGCGGTTACAACGGCGACACCGCTTGCCCTGCTTTCCGCGGGAGAGACGCTTCCTCCGATATCGGAGCTGTTTTTGGGGTTGCAGGGCGGTTGTATCGGTGAGGTGAGTGCCCTTGCTTTACTGCTCGGCGGCGGATATCTGCTGCTTAGGCGGGTGATCAGCCCAACCACTCCGCTTGTCTTTCTCGGAACGGTCTTTCTCTTTTCTGATCTGTTGGGCGTACAACCGATCTATCAGCTACTCTCGGGCGGCTTAATGCTGGGCGCCTTTTTTATGGCGACCGATTACAGCACCTCCCCGCTTACCGAATGGGGAAAGGCGATTTTCGGCTTCGGGTGCGGTCTTATCACGGTAGTTATCCGCTTGTTCGGCTCATATCCCGAGGGAGTCTCGTTTTCCATCTTGTTGATGAATATCCTGGTGCCCTATATTGACAGGGCTACCGCTCGAAAGCCGCTTGGCGGAAAAAAGCGGCTGAAATCGGCAAGTCGGGAGGAGTAAAAGCGTATTTTTATGCTTGGAAAGGAATTGCCGCTTTTGTACGGCAGGAGAACGGAGCAATGAAAACTGTAAGAGATATCATAAAGCCGATTGCGGTGCTGACGGTGATAACCGTGGCAGTATCGGCGGCGCTGGCGCTGACTTATCGGTTTACCAAGGTGGAGAAGAGCAGCGGACCCGACATGGAACTGATTGACAGGGTGGGAAAAGAGATGCTGCCGACCGCAGACGGATTTACACTCTTCCCGGAAAAGGTGGGGGGAGCGGTCTACCTTTTTCACGCAAACAACAACGTCGGTATTTTGGTTCAGGGCGAAACATCGGGCTATGACGGTACAATCAGCTATTTGGTCGGTTTTGATGGACAGGGAGCGATTACCGGGTTAAAAATTCTCTCCCACACCGAAACGCCGGGGCTTGGCGGAAATATCGAAACGAAGGAGTTCACCGACCGCTTTATCGGAAAGACAGGGGAGGTCGGTGTCAAGGACGGTGCCGACAACCAAATTGACGGAATTGCCGGTGCAACCATCTCCTCAAAAGCAATCTGCAACGGAGTCAATCGGGCACGAATTGCTTTTGAGGCAGTAAAGGGGGAGCTGTTGAAATGAGCTATCTGAAAGCCTTTACAAAGGGAATTATTAAAGAAAATCCGACTCTGGTTATGCTGCTGGGGCTGTGTCCCTCCCTTGCAGTAACAACGCAGGTGCAAAACGGACTCGGTATGGGTCTGGCGGCGACTTTTGTTTTGCTCGGCTCCAACATTGTAATCTCCCTGCTCAAAAATGTTATCCCGAAAGAGGTACGGCTTCCCTCCTTTATCGTGATTATTGCGGGGTTTGTTACCGTAATCGGCTTTTTTATGCAGAAATATCTGCCCGAGCTGTATCAAGCGTTGGGCGTGTTTTTGTCGTTGATTGTGGTCAATTGTATCATTCTGGCACGTGCCGAGGTGTTCGCCTGCAAAAACAACATTCGCGCTTCGATTTGCGATGCGTTGGGAATGGGGCTTGGTTTTACGCTGGCACTGATTGCAATCAGCACGGTCAGAGAAATTCTGGGACTCGGGACCTGGCTGGGCTTGCCGCTCACCAAGGGCTTCATCGAGCCGATGACTTTTTTTATTACCCCCGCAGGCGGCTTTTTCGTCTTTGGAATCATGGTTGCATTGGTCAACCTGTTGTCAAAAGGGCGACTCGGCAAAAAGGAGCTCGGCTGTGAAAATTGCCATGGCGGCGATTGCTGTGCCGCCAAAAAGCAGGCATAAGCTTCGTCACGATAGGGAAAGGAATGTGATGTGATCAATGAAAGAAATGCTGGTCATTTTACTCAGCTCCGTTTTGACGGAAAACTTTGTGCTCTCCAAATTTATGGGATGTTGTCCGTTTTTGGGGGTGTCCAAAAAGGTCAGCTCGGCGTTCGGAATGAGCGTTGCGGTCACCTTTGTCATGCTGATGGCGACCGCGGTGACCTATCCGATTTACAGCTTCCTGCTGGCACCGTATCATCTCGAATATATGCAAACGGTGGTATTCATCCTGGTGATTGCGTTATTTGTACAGCTGGTGGAGATTGTGCTCAAACGATATCTTCCCACGCTATATCGGGCGCTGGGAGTCTATCTGCCACTGATTACGACAAACTGCGCCGTGCTGGGTGTCACGCTGCTGAATATCGAAAAGGAATACAGCTTCGGGCAATCCATGATGCAGGCGTTGGGGGCGGGCTTGGGCTTTATGCTGGCGTTAATGCTGTTCTCCGGGGTGCGCCAAAAGCTGAACAGCTGTAATGTTCCTAAGACATTTGAGGGTGTGCCGATTACATTGATTGCCGCAAGCATTGTCTCGATTGCCTTTGTCGGCTTCAGCGGCATCGTTGAGGGGATTTTTCAATAGGCAATTGCAACGGAAAAAACAGGAAAGAGGAAAAAGGATGCAGGAAATACTGTTACCTATTTTAATATTGTCCGCGTTAGGCTTGCTTGCCGGAACGCTTTTGGTCATTGCTTCTGCGGTCATGGGCGTCAAAGAGGATGAAACGGTGTCGAAGCTGACCGAAGCGTTACCGGGGGTCAACTGCGGCGCCTGCGGCTACAGTGGCTGTAGCGGTTATGCGGCGGCGCTGGCAAAGGACGGAAAAGACGGAACGGTGAAAACCAACCTTTGTGCACCGGGCGGAGACTCTGTGTCAAAGAAGCTCAGCGGGATTTTGGGAACCGCATACAGCGATGTCGAGGAACAGGTCGCGGTGGTTTGCTGTAACGGAGATTGCCACGCAACCGAGAAAAAGTATGATTATCAAGGAATTACTTCCTGCGTCGCCTGCAATACCCTATTTGCCGGTAACGACGCTTGCGCATACGGCTGCTTGGGGTTCGGCGATTGTGCAAGGGCGTGCCCTTACGGTGCAATCTCGGTTCAAGACGGCATTGCGGTAATCGACCGCTCCCGTTGCACGGGGTGCGGGGTTTGTGTTGACAGCTGCCCCAAGCATTTGATTTTGCGGCATCCGTTGGTTGCCGTGACCGATGTTTTATGCAGCAATCACCAAGTCGGAAAAGCGACCCGCGCTGTCTGCAAAAACGGCTGTATCGCTTGCGGGAAATGCGAAAAAACCTGCCGATATGATGCGATTCATACGGTAGACCGCGTTGCAAGGATAGATTATGAAAAATGTGTCGGTTGCGGCGATTGCGTCGAAGCTTGTCCGATAAAATGCATTCGGATTGCGTCACCGACCTTGGGCGGAACCGTTGTCGAATCGCATGATGTATAAGGTTATGCTAATTGTTTATTATGATGATAAATATACATTCGGTAATTCGGAAACCGCAGAAAATTATTGCAGGAGCCGTTGGAATGTGCTAATATAAAGAGGAAAGAGCTTATTCTCTTCACATATCAGGAAAGATGGTGCAAAAAAATGAATCATTGGTATTTAGGACATCCCTCTCAGCTTTTCGGAGTGGAGGAGCATCGCTTGGTCGGCGGAAAGGGCGACGGTATGCGGCTGTTTGAGGTAAAAAACGGAAAGGGATTGGAGCTGACTGTCTCCGCCGACCGTTGCGCCGATATCGCCAGGCTCAGCTATAAGGGCGACAACATGGGGTATTTCTCTCCCGCCGGTTATGTTGCGCCGACCTATTATGACGATAAGGGCTTGGGCTTTTTGAAATCCTTTACCGCCGGTTTTCTGACCACCTGCGGCTTGACGGCGGTCGGCTCTCCCTGTGAGGATGACGGTGAGACACTGCCTTTGCACGGAACGGTGGGAAACTGCCCCGCCGAAAGCATTTATGCCGTTACCGACGAGCATGAAATCCGTATTCACGCGGTTATCAATCAATCGCAAATTTTTTCGAACAAGCTGATGTTGTATCGTGATATTATTTGCTCACTGGAGGAAAACAGCTTCGAAATTGTCGATACGGTGCAGAATATCGGAGACAAGGAAACGCCGCTCATGATTTTGTACCATATGAATATGGGCTATCCGCTGTTGGACGAAAACGCCAAGCTGACCATTCCCTCCGACAGGGTAGACCCGCGGGATGAGCGTGCCGCCGAGGATTTGGACACCTGGAACAAGGTTCTGCCCCCGCAGCCCGATTTTGCCGAGCAATGCTACTATCACCGTTTTCATACTGCCGAGGGTATGGCGCAGATTTTCAACCCGAAAATCGGAAAAGGTCTCAAAATCACCTTCCCGACGAACGAGCTGAAAAGCTTTACCCAATGGAAGATGATGGGGGTACA
>CAZFQM010000056.1:7890-8115 GCA_964520995.1 uncultured Oscillospiraceae bacterium | reverse complement strand
GAGATTATCTGGTTCCGTCAAGAGTGCATCCGGGCAGCTTTTATGCGTTGCCGCAATCGCCGCAGCTTTATAAGCAGCTGCTGATGCTGGCGGGCTATGACCGTTATATGCAGGTTGCCAAGTGCTTCCGCGACGAGGACCTGCGTGCCGACCGCCAGCCTGAGTTCACACAAATCGACCTTGAGATGAGCTTTGTGGATCAGGATGATGTCATGGCGGTCAACG
>CAZFQM010000056.1:4690-7880 GCA_964520995.1 uncultured Oscillospiraceae bacterium | reverse complement strand
AGTATGTATTTAAGCGGGTTTTGGACGTGGATATCCAAACACCTTTTCGCAGATTGCGCTACGAAGAGGCAATGAATCGCTACGGCTCCGACAAGCCGGATACCCGATTTGGATTAGAGCTTTGCGATTTGTCCGATTTGGTGGCGGATACCGAATTTAAGGTGTTTCGCGGTGCGTTGGATGCGGGCGGAAGTGTGCGCGCGATTGTTGCGAAAAATGCGGCAGATCGCTTGACCCGAAAGGAAATCGATAAGCTGACCGACTTTGTCAAGACGTATCGTGCAAAGGGCTTGGCATTTACCAGATTGACCGCAGACGGAGAAAGCTCCAGCTATGAAAAATTCTTGAGCGAGGCGGAGAAAAACGCCATCAGAGCACGGATGGAGGCAACGGTCGGAGATGTGATATTGATCGTAGCTGACGGCTCCGATGATGTTGTTTATGACAGCTTGGGACAGCTTCGCTGTGAGCTGGCGAAGAAGCTGAATCTGATTCCGGAGAATACCTTTGACTTGCTGTGGGTTACCGATTTTCCGCTGTTTGAGTATGATGAGGAAAATCACCGTTATGCGGCAAAGCATCATCCGTTTACCGCAGTTGCGGATGAGGATATTGACAAAATCGAAACCGACCCTGCGCACTGCCATGCCAAGGCATATGATATGGTATTAAACGGCTGTGAGGTCGGCGGAGGTTCTATCCGAATCAGCAATCCCGAGTTGCAAAGCAGAATGTTCCGTGCTCTCGGCTTTACCGAGGAAGAAGCAAATCAGCGTTTCGGCTTCTTGATTGATGCGTTCCGCTATGGTGCGCCGCCGCACGGAGGTATGGCATATGGCTTGGATCGCTTGGTTATGCTGATGCTGAATAAGGAATCTATCCGCGATGTTATTGCGTTTCCGAAGGTGCAAAACGCCAGCGAGCTGATGTCGCAGTGCCCCTCGGAGGTAGATGAGCAACAGCTGAAAGAGCTGTCTATTGCAATTGCGGGCAACAAAGAATAAAATAATAATCGGGAGAAAAATCTATCTGATTTTTCTCCCGATTATTTTATGCCGAAGAGAGAGGAATTACCTCTTTGACCGCTGGGTTCTCCATTGGGTCAGTGCGCTTTTTACCTCCGATTCGGTTTCAAGAGTCAAAATTTTTGCTGTCAGCTTGTCAGCTTCCTCCTTGGTCAGCCCTGCAATTTCGCGGCGTGTTTCCCATATCAGTGTTGGGGCGACGCTGAATTTGTCTATCCCAAAGGAAAGAAGCAGGGGAATCATCATGGGGTCGGCGGCAGCTTCACCGCAAATTCCCACTGAGATACCGGATTTTTCGGCTTCCGAGCATACATGACGAATCAGCCGTAATACCGCAGGGGAAAAGGGAGAATAAAGGTAATTCACCTTGGCATTTCCGCGATCTGCCGCTAAGGTGTAACCGATGAGGTCGTTGGAGCCGATGCTGAAAAAATCCGCTTCTTTGGCAAGCAGATTGGCGCAAATTGCCGCCGCAGGAGTTTCTATCATCACGCCGAGCTGTAGCTGCCTGTCGTAGGGAATACCCTGTTGGTCGAAGTCACGCATAATCTCCGCAATCAGCGCTTTGACCTTGCGGTATTCTTCGATTTCGGTGATAAACGGAAGCAGAATGGCAAGCTTGCCGTAGTCGGATGCACGAACCAAAGCCCTTAGCTGTGTGAGAAAAAGCTCGTTTTGCGCCAGGCAGTAGCGGATGGCACGAAAGCCCAAAAAGGGATTTTCTTCTTTTTCAAAGGGCAGATACGGAATGACCTTGTCACCGCCGATATCCAAGGTGCGGATGATAACCTGCTTGCCGTTCATTGACAGTAACGCCTTTTTGTAGGCTTCAAATTGTTCTTTTTCGTCGGGAGCGGTGCTGCGATCCATAAAGAGAAATTCGGTACGAAAAAGTCCGATTCCCTCACCGCCGTACCATTCGACTATTTCCGCCTCGTCGGCTGAGCCGATGTTGCCGCATAAAGCAACCGTTTTGCCGTCGGCGGTTTCGGTAGGCAGGTGTGCAAAGCGGGAAAGAAATTTTTGCTCGGTGAGATGCTCCCTCTGCTTTTCGGTGTAGGCGGCAATATCCTGCTCGGAGGGGTGGAGCAGAATATTGCCGTGAAAGCCGTCAACGATGATTGCTTCGCCCTGCTTTATCCTTTCTGTTGCGCCGGGAACGCCGAGCACTGCGGGGATTCCCATCGCTTCGGCTAAAATTGCCGCATGGGAGGTTTGTGCGCCAAGCTCTGCGACCAATCCCGCGATATTACTTCGGTCAATGCGGGCGGTCATGGAGGGCGTCAGCTCCTCTACAATCAGCACGGAGCCTTTTTCCAATTGAGAGAGGTCGGGTGCTTGCTCTCCGGTGAGAATGCGAAGCATCTCCGACTTGATGTCCTTGATGTCATCGGCTCTTTGACGGGTAAATTCATCTTCTACCGCGCAAAGCATTGCAATAAAGGAGTCGCAGGCATTTGAAAGCGCTTCCTCCGCACATTTCCCCGCGATAATGGCTTTTTCGATTTCGGCGCATAGATAAGGGTCTTGCATCATCATGATATGCCCCAGGAGAATATCGCCCTCGCTTTTTCCGACGGTATCGGAAAGCTTTTGTGCCAGTGCGGTATTTTTTTCGGTAAAGCACCGAAGAGCGGCGGAAAAGCGCTCGGCTTCCTCTGCGGGCTCGGAATGACCATCGGGCTGAAAGGAGGGGACGGTGTCGGTGACGATGAACGCCTTGCCGATACCGTAGCCCTTTGAAACACCGATTCCTTTTAACATATTTATATCACACTCTCTCGATAACGTTCGGATTGCTTGCGGAGTGGCGATTCATTCGCCGAAGCCGTTCTTGACCAGCTGTATTGCGGCATGAAGCGCTTCCTGTTCCTGCGAACCGTCGCAGACGATTTCAATGCTTGTACCGCATTTGATGCAAGCGGCAATAATGCTCATCAGGCTTTTTCCGTCAATTGTAGAGGCGCCTGTGATAATAGAAACGGTGCAGGGAAATTTCCCCATTTCCGCAACGAATGCGGTGGCGGGACGCATATGAAAGCCTTGTGGATTGATTACCGTGACCTTTTCGGATACCATTTTAAAATCCCTCCCGTGCTTTGATTTTTCTTTTAAACAATCCCAGCAAAAGCATCCCGACAACCGAACCGACCGCCAGCGCCAGT
>CAZFQM010000056.1:2771-4671 GCA_964520995.1 uncultured Oscillospiraceae bacterium | reverse complement strand
GATAAGCCGCCTGCGATTCCGGAGCCGAGCATACAAGCGGGGATTACTCGCAGAGGGTCGCTTGCCGCAAAGGGAATTGCTCCCTCGGTGATGAAGGCGGCACCCATGATAAAATTAACCGGTCCGCTTTTTCTTTCCTCGCTTGAAAATCGGCTCGGGAAGAAGACCGTTGCAAGTGCAATGGCAATCGGAGGAACCATACCACCGACCATGACCGCGGCCATGATGTCGTAATTTCCGGATGTGATTGCTGCCGTGCCGAATACATATGCTGCTTTGTTAAAGGGACCACCCATGTCAATGGACATCATGGCGCCGAGTATGCCGCCGAGGAGTACCTTGTTCAGCTCACCCATGGAATGCAATACCTCGGTAAGTCCGGTGTTGAGCACGCCCATAAAGGGATTGACTACGCACATGATGACGGCGATCATACCAAGTCCGATGAGCGGATAAAGAAGTAACGGCTTAATGCCCTCCAATGCTTTCGGCAGCTTGTCGCAGAGCCGACGCAGCCCCAGCATGAGATATCCGCCGAGAAATCCGGCAAATAGCGCGCCGAGAAAGCCGGAGGAAACGTCTCCGGTGATTTTGGTAAAGGTGGCACCCGTGGAGGCAAGATATCCGCCCGCAAAGCCGACCAAAAGTCCGGGGCGGTCTGCAATGGATAATCCGATATATCCGGAGAGAATCGGAATCATAAAATTAAAGGCGATTCCTCCGACCGTTTTAAAGAAAGCGGCGCCGACAGTGGCAGTTCCGAAATCGGCATCCTGCGGTGCACCGGCGATAGTGTCGATGAGAAAGGCAATAGCGATAAAAATACCGCCTCCCACAACAAACGGAAGCATATGGGAGACGCCGTTCATTAAATGCTTGTATATTTTGCGCCCGAAGCCCTCCTTTGCGTCGGTATCTGCGTTTGTTTTCTCTCCGAAGTGACGATATACGGGCGTATCATCGGAAAGAACTCTTTTTATCAGCTCCTCGGGCTTTCTGATGCCGTCGGAGACCTTTACGCTGATTAGCTTTTTCCCGTCAAATCGTCCCATCTCCACACTTTTGTCGGCGGCAATGATGATTCCCTCCGCCGCTTCGATTTCTGCTTTAGTCAGCACATTTTTGGCACCGCCCGAGCCGTTTGTTTCGACTTTGATGGGATATCCCAGCTTGTTAGCAGCTTTTTCCAGTGCTTCCGCCGCCATGTAGGTATGTGCGATACCGGTCGGACAGGCAGTGACCGCAAGAATACGGTAGTCGCCCCGAACGGAGAGGGAGACTTTCGCGGCTTCGCTCGGGTATTTTTCACTTTCCGCCCGATCGAGCGCGGTGAGAAAATCGGCTTTGCTTTTTGCGGCGAGTAGCGTTGCACGAAATTCCTCATCCATCAAAAGTGCCATCAGCTTGGAAAGCACCTCCAGATGAAAATTTCCGTCATCGGGCGCGGCAATCATAAAAAACAGGGTGGTGGGCTTGCCATCCGCCGCCTTGCAGGCAACGCCGTTCGGTACAACAGCGGCGGTAAGCCCCGCTCTTTTTACAGCAATTGATTTTGCGTGCGGAATGGCAATTCCGTCCCCGACGGCAGTGCTGCCCTGCGCTTCTCTTGCGAGAATGGCTTCCCGAAAAAGTGCCTTGTCGGTTAGATTTCCGACTTTTTCGTGGAGCGAGACCAGTGTGTCGATTGCCTCCGCTTGTGTTTGAAATCTTGCGTCTAATACGATGCTGTCAAAGGTTAACAGATCCGAAATACGCATGATTTGCTCCTTTTCGCTTATTGATTGTTTAAAACATTTTTGATTTGCTCGATGTCGGCAAGTCCCTCACAGAAAGCGGTAGCACTGCCCGAAGCAGACCCCAGCTTTAAGGCATAGGCGAAGCTTTTGGTTTGCTCATATCC
>CAZFQM010000056.1:0-2761 GCA_964520995.1 uncultured Oscillospiraceae bacterium | reverse complement strand
GAAAGCCTGAAACCATCGAGTCGCCCGCTCCTACGGTGTTGACTACCTTACCTCGGTATGCGGGCATATAATGCTTTTGCCCCTTTTCATCAAGCAGTACGGCGCCTTTTTCTCCCATTGAGACCAAGACGTTTCGGGCACCCTTTTCCTGCATTTTTGCGGCATATACGGCTGCTTTGTCGGGAGAGCTGATTTCGGTTGAAAAGATTTTTCCCAGCTCCTCATTATTCGGCTTGATGAGAAAAGGACGGTACGCCAGCGCGCTCATCAGCAACTCACCGGTGGCATCCACCACAAAACGAATTTCCCGATCGGAGAGGGTATCCATAATCGTTTTGTAGATATCGCGCGGTAATGAGGCGGGGATGCTTCCTGCCAAAACCAAAGTGTCTCCACTTTGTATATTGTTTAGCTTGTTAAACAAATCGTTTAAATCATCGCTGCCGATTTGAGGTCCCTCTCCGTTGATGTCGGTTTCCTCGTGGGCACGAATTTTAATGTTGATACGGGAAAAGCCGTTGTGCAGGCGAACAAAATCGGTTTGCAGATTTTTTTCACGCAAGCCCTCCTCAATGGCGGTGCCCGTAAATCCGGCGATGAAGCCCATTGCTACCGACGGAATGCCGTGCTCTTGCAGAATCAAGGACACGTTAATGCCCTTTCCTCCGCAGAAAACGCTTTCGTTATGACTACGTCCGATACTCCCGGGGGTGAGCTTGTCTAAGTGGAGTACGTAATCGACCGCAGGGTTCAATGTCAGTGTGTAAATCATTTTGAGTCCTCCCAGATGCTTAATGTCGCATATTTTATTTTGACCGAAGCAGCCTCGAGACGGAATAATTGTCTGTATGGGGCTGTCGGATATTTACCTTCGCTGCCTTTATATTATGTGCGAAAAATTTATTTTCATGCGAGATATTGCTTTTATTATATCAAAAAATCCTATCATCTTCAATGGTAGGAAAAAAGAATTGCGTAATAAAAAGAAAATATGAGCGTGTTGTCAAGCGACGGTTTGGTCGGCAAACAAAAAGGTCACCGAAAAAATCGGTGACCCGGGGGTTATTCTTCGGATTCGCTCTCCGATGCTGTAGTGGATTCGGGATTTAATTCCAACTCTGCCGCGCGAATTTCCAGCTCACGCTTGTAGGCTTCCAAAATAGAGGATTCCATCATGTTTCTTGCCTCGGGAGAGATCGGATGTACAACATCACGGAAAGTTCCGTTTTCCTCTCTTCGGCTCGGCATTGCCACAAAAAGTCTCTCGGGTCCTTCGATTACCTTAATGTCATGTACCGCAAGCTCATTATCCAAGGTGATGGAAACAACGGCACGCAATCTGCCCTCGGTCAGTAATCTTCTAATTCTGATATCGGTTATGTTCATCAATATCACGCTCCTTGTTGATAGTATGAAACGAAAGGTCAATCCTTATACAGACAAATCCGAAATTCGGCATCTGCATTTACGTATTGACCAAAATGCTTAAGAAAAAGTCGATATACTTTATCTCTTATTAAGAGTATACGGCAAAATATCTATAAAGTCAAGTTTATGTTTATAAGAAACGTCGGATTTTTCGTTATTTTATTTTGAATTTGAGTTAATTTTTATACAATTAACTCAAATTCAAAATTAACTGATGTGACAAATTGCTTGTGTTTAATAACGATAAAATAAAATTTAAAAGTCGAAATATAATTATTCTTTTTGCATAATATATTGAAAATCTTGATTGATTGTGATATGATAAAAAATAAGCTGTCGGAGCTGTAAGAACTTAAAAATATGAACAAAATGTTGTGAGAAATAAGGAGAAAAGGATTTTATGGAAAACTTAAAATTGGGTAAAACGGGACCGAGTGCTTCCCGCATCTCGCTGGGCTGTATGCGGATGAATGCGCTTTCCGAAAAAGAGGCGGAAACCATGATTAAAACCGCATTGGAGCATGGGATCAATTTTTTTGACCATGCGGATATCTACGGTGGGGGAGATTCCGAGCGGATTTTTGCGAAAGCGATTGATATGCGCCCCTCGGTGAGAGAAAAAATGCTGTTGCAAAGCAAGTGTGGAATTCGCTCCGGGATGTTTGATTTTTCAAAGGAGCATATCTTGAAATCGGTTGATGGAAGCCTGCAACGGCTGAGAACCGAATATCTCGACCTGCTACTGTTGCACCGACCGGATACTTTAATGGAACCGGAGGAGGTTGCGGAGGCATTTTCGATTTTGAAATCCTCCGGCAAGGTGCGTTACTTCGGAGTCAGCAATCAACATCCTTTTCAGATGGAGCTGCTGCAAAGGTCTTTTTCCGACAAGTTAATTGTCAATCAGCTTCAGCTCAGCATCGCATTCAGCGGGATGATTGATTTCGGCTTCCATGTCAATATGCAGGATGCCCCGTCGGTAAATCATGATAACGGCATATTGGAATACTGTCGGCTGAAGGATATTACCATACAGGCATGGTCACCGTTCCAATATGGATTTTTCGAAGGCGTCTTTTTGGATAGCGATCGTTATCCCGAGCTGAATGCCGTGTTGGAACAGCTGTCCGAGAAGTACGGTGTATCGAAAACGGCGTTGTCGGTTGCATGGATTTCCCGCCATCCTGCTAAAATACAAACCATTGTCGGGACGATGAAGCCGAAGCGATTGATTGAAATTTGCGATTCGGAGAAAATCACATTGAGCCGAGAGGATTGGTATGCCATCTACCGTGCTGCAGGTAACATATTGACGTAATCAAGAAGGTCTGTT
>CAZFQM010000055.1:0-8189 GCA_964520995.1 uncultured Oscillospiraceae bacterium | reverse complement strand
CGGCGAAGTACTCTTTGGTATTGACTGCCGTCTCGGCGGTTTGAATGTATTCTTTTGCCACCCAAGTTCCGTCCTCGCCGCTCGGAGAAGCATACAATTCCACCTTGCCGCTTCCCGCTGCCGTGGCTTCGAACCAGAACGAAGCATTGTCCGCCACCTTGAAAATCAAGGCGTTGTCGGTAGACAGTGACATAATCATACCATTGTTGGTTCCGATAGGTCCGTTCATTCCGACCAAGCCATAGGGCTTCAAGACATCCAAGCTCTTGATGTCGTAGTTGTCATTGCCGTATGCGCCGACCACCAAATCACCGACGGGAACCTCCATGCTCGCATACTCGCGGTCAAATGCCACCTTGAACAACCGCACCATATTATCCCAGGGTGCGCCGTTAAGCACCAGCTTAACATACTTGTTGCCCTCACCGATTGCTTCGGTGTAGTATTGACCGTTTCCGTTTGCCGCACCGGTTTGTGCATATTCTTTCGCTACCCAGCTGCCATCCTCGCCGCTCGGGGAAGCGTACAGCTCCACCTTGCCGCTTCCGACAAACTGCGCTTCAAACCAAAACGGAGAATTTTCCGCTACCTTGAAAATCAAGGCGTTGTCGGTAGACAACGACATAATGCCTTGATTGTTGGTTCCGACCGGTCCATTCATTCCAACCAAGCCATAGGGCTTTAAGACATCCAGGCTCTTGATGTCATAATTGTCATTGCCGTATGCACCAGCTACTAACTCTCCGACCGCAACCTCGGTCGGTACTGCTGTTTTGTGTGCTTCCTGCTTTTGCGCGCTGACACGGAAAAGCGACGGATTGAGCAAGTTGGTCGACAACATAACTACTGCCACCAATGCCGCACAGAGCCTTTGCAATTTTTTCATGTGATCTCCTCCAATTCATTGTAATTTTGGGATATCGCCTGCTTTGTAATTTTTCCGTTTTCCTCCCTTACTTTGCAATTTAAAATAAATTTCACTTATCCTGTAATTCCCGTTCGCTCAATGCTTTGCACAAAAAGCTTTTGCAGGAACAGATATACAATCAACAGCGGCAGGATAAACAACAGACATCCCGCCTGTGTTACCGCTTGAATTTCGAGCGGATTTGAGGTTTTGGTATCATATGCAATCTGCGTGCCGATTCCACTCAATGCCGCAGAAAGTGAGGTTTGCGGATTCAGCATCGCCGCGTAAAAATAATCGGTCCAGTACCATACCATCGAAAACACGAAAACCGTAACCACTGCCGGCTTCATATTCGGCATGATAATCCGTGCAAAGGTTCCGAAGGAGCCGCAACCGTCCACGCAAGCCGCATCCTCCAGCTCCTTGGGCATTCCCTTGAAAAACTGCATAAAAATATATATCACAAGTCCCGAGCGAATGCCGTTTGCAAACATGGCGGGCAAAATCATCGACAGTGGATGGTCAATCAAGGATACCGTAAACGCCTGTCCTCCGTTAAAGGGAGCCGCCAATCTGCCCAGCCAGAAGAAGTCGAAATTCTGGAACTGCCGATACAGCGGAATAATAATATTCTGCGGCGGCATGATAATGCTCGCAATCAGCAAAGCAAACAGGACATTCCGTCCCTTGAAGCGAAAACGCGACATACCGTACCCGGCAAGGGACGCCGAAGCAATTTGCAGCACAGTACTGCAAAGCGTAATAAGTGCTGTATTCACCGCTGTAGTGCGAAAATCAAGATACTCTATCGCTCGTTTCAGATTGTCCAGCGTCAGGCTCTTCGGAATCCAAACCACCGAGGGGTCCGCCATCTGATTGAGCGGGCGAAAGGACATCGAAATCATATATAAAAACGGATAGAGAATAACGAAGGATAATCCGCACATCAGTACCGCCCGACATAACGGCCACAGCCACCGCTTGGCGTGACGAATGAACGGAGCGGACAGTATTTGCTCTCCCCGAAGCCTTGCAGACTCACGGGCAGCAGATGCCTCCTCGTCATGAAAAAACGCCATAATAATCACCAATCCTTTTTGACCCTGCTCCGACATTTTCCTGCCTTTTCGGAACACATCGGAGCAAGCGAAGTCTTTCTCAATCTGACATAAGCTTCCCGGTTATCAGCAAAACGATTCCGACCACCGCAGCAGCCACCAAGCAATAAACCCAGCACAATGCCGCACTGACACCGAAGTTTAATCCTTGCGCCGCACTGATAATCTGATTCATGACCGGATTTGTGGTATCAATAAAGCTGTCGATAACCGTGTAGACCATCGCCAGTGTCAGCACCGGATACAACGTCGGAAAAGTGATCTTCCAAAATGTCTCCCACGCCGTTGCCCCCTCAATGGATGCCGCCTCATACATCGCAGGCGAAACTGTCTGCAAACCGGCAAGCAGCAACAGAATTTGAACACCGGACTTCCAAATCAACGCGAAAATATCGTTGATAAAATCAAATACAAAATCGGTAATCTCATGCGGAATACCGGAGGAAAGCATCAGCTCCTCTATTGAGGTAACCTGGAAAAGCGCCGAGCCGCCCGTTCCGTTCATCATTGATTGTGCCATGCCGTCTCCCGCGATAATTTTCATTACCACACCGCCCGTCGTGATGAGGGGCAGAAAGAAAATGGCTCTGAGCAGAAGTCTGCCGTGGAATTTCTGGTTTAAAATCACGGCAACAAAGAGGCTGAACACCAGCACCATCGGGACGTTGTAAAACAGCTCGCCGATTGATGCGGCGATATCCGGAATAGTTTGCTGATTGATAAACAAAGCGCTGTTATAATATTTCCAGCCTTGGAACGAAAACTGAAAGCCCTCGGGCGTAACATCCATCTGACAAAAGGAATTGATCACCGAAAAGATAACCGGGTAAATGAAGAAGTACAACAGACCGATCACCCATGGCAACACATACAACAGACCGATATATTGCTTCTTTTTCTCGTAAGACATTTTCTTCTTTTTAGCCGCCATAGCGATCCGCCTCCTTCAGCAGGGAAAAGTCCTTGGCTTTCACGACCGTGTCTCCGATGCGAACATCCTCGTCTCGGTAATTCACCGCTACGCGACCGCCCCGGTAGGTGGTCACAAATACATTGTCGGATACCTCCTCATGCCGCAGCATTTCTCCCGCAAGCACCTCCGAAAGTGCCGACAGCCGCTCATAGGAGACTACCGCGTGCTCCTGCCACTGCCGAAACCATACCCCGTTGAGATAGCCGAGCGTCGAATCACCGGTAATTCCCGGTGATTCATAGGTAAGATCATATTTTAAGTCTGCTCCGTATTCGGCACATTTGAGCACCATGTAATCGGGGTCGGCGGCACGATTCACCGCCTCCGACGAATAGGGAATAATCCCCGATATCGCCAATTGATACAGCGGAATCGCCCTGTTTTCAAGGTCGGTTCGGCTGGTATCCGACGGAATATCATAAATATAATCAATATAGGGCAACATCCAAGCCGCTCCGTCACGTGCATAAAGACTGCTTGTATCGGCAAGTGACTTGACCCCCTCTGTAAAAAGCTCCAGCGTTTGCTGACGGCCATATGAATGACTTTTTGAAAAATCGGAATAGAGGGTTTGCGCCAAATTATCCAAACCGATAGCGCCATATTGCTCCTCGTTATATTTCTTCGCAAAGCGTGAAGCGGTTTTGAGGAAGCGTGAGGGCGAGAGATAGTAGATCGGATTAACCGACATATTCGGCTCATTGGTGCTCAAATCAAAGGTGTAGGTCACGTTCGGTAATCCACCGAGTGTCTGTGCGGCATTTCGGCTTTTAAACCATCCGCTTTGATAGGTGTTTAAATTTACGTTGGAAACCAGCGAAACGCCCATCTCGTCCAATTGCCGCTTCAGCTTTTTATAGCCACCGTTTCCACCGAGCTTACCGTCGGGCGAAAGCTTGGTTTGCAGCTTTCCGCGGAGCGAAGCACGGTCATAATTACTGTATACCATCGTCAAGCTGCTGACGCCCGCAAGCTTCAATTGCTCTGCCATTTCACCCGCCTGTGCAAAGCTTGTAAGAGACTTTGTCACCTTGGTCGGAATGCCCAAAACAGAGCGATCCAGCCGCACAGCACCGTATACCTCCATAAGCAGGGAAACCGTCTTTTTTTCTGCCGCCGAAACGCCGGATTCCCGCAAATACGCGGCATATTCCTTGGCGATTCCGGTGTAATCCGCCTTGTCATCGGTAAGAAGTCGATATTCTACCCCACAGGAGGAGACGCGAAAATCGCCCTCCTCATATATCTGCATTTCCTTTCCCGAAAGCTCCACCGTACCGACCGAGCGCAATTCGAACTCGGCATAAACGTTGTTATAGCCGCTGCCTTTTTTGCTGACTCCCGCGACAACCGAAGCAACCGCTTCACCATCGGTGATAATCGCCGCGAAGCCCTGCTCTCCGTTTTTCATCCCGAACAGCGGCAACGCGCTGTTTTCGGACAATTTGGTTTTCGCGTCGCCCAGCATGGTCTGATCTCGTCCGTAAATCGGCTCGCTATAGGACGCCAGATTTTGTCGTCCGTTATTAAAGTCGATCAAGGCACCGCATCCGTCCGGTACGACCAGATATCCGCTGTCCTCTGCACCGCCCGCGTTAAAATAGGGTAAAATGCCGATATCCAGTAAGCGCTTGTCGGAATCCTCCAAAATCTCAGTCACATTGACCTCGGCACGCAAGCCCTGCTCGGTCAAGGTGATTTGCAGCGGAACGGCAATGCGAAGATCGAAAAATTTATATGTAATCGTTATGCCGTCGGCTTGCTTTGCGACGGCAATGCTCTCGGCTGCCTCCGCCTCATAGCTTGTGGTATATCCCTCCACCAGCGTTGTATCGTCAATATAATGCAAAACAAGCTGAGAAAAGGTTTTCACGCGGTCACTGCCGCTGAACGGATCATCGTAGCGATCCGGCGGATTGGAATGCCAAAGCTTTCCGCTTACTTCGCTTTTAACCGCAAATTCGCCCGTTTTCAGCGAAGCAAAAAGGGAAAGCTCTCCCTTTTTGCAAATCTGCTCCATCTCTTCCGAAACAACGGCATAAAGGGAGGAATCACCGACCGCTCCTTTTAACGGCTCGGCACCGACCGATATGGGAACAGATTCACTCAACAGCAAAACACAGGTCAACGCCAAGCAGACAAATGTAACGCATCGTTTCATTTACAAATCTCCTTTGTTAATACAGCCTAAATGTGATTTCCCGCCAGATCGTAACAATAAACGAAATAATCTGTTGCACCAGCGTAAACGCCAATACGATCAAAAAGGTAATAATCACCATCGCAACCGCCGTCAACAGCATACAAAGAACGGTTTTTCCACCGGAATAGTTGTGCAGTGTCATCATCGCGCAGTATAACAGCAAGCCCGACCAGAGCAAGCCGAACATCGTAAACCAGGTGACAAACACGCCCTCATCGAGGGTCAAAACGTTAGACAAAACAATCGACAGCGCAATACTCGCAACATAGGGCACCAACGCATATACGCTGTGAATAAAGATTTCCCGCAATCTTCCCTCGCCGTCAAGCAGGGTACAAACACACCAGTTCGCAATCACCCACAGCACGGCAAGGCAGACGGTCGAGAGCAGCATGATGCCGATGTTGATCTGCCCCTCCTTATTGCTGTTAAAGGCAAAGCCGGTCGAGGTATATTGAATAATCATCAAAAGGAACCAAATGCCGATAATGCCGAACGCAATGGATAGCTTGCCGCCACGGTGATATTTCAGCTCCTCATATCCCTCTACGGGGTGGCGCAGAATATAACCGATGTAGCGAACGCCCCGTATCGGTCGTGTCTTCGGCTCGGTGCTGACCGGCAAGCCGTGCTTTGCCAGTACCTTTGCCAGGCTGCGACGCTTCAAAAAGCAAAGGATCACGGTCATCAGCAGTACAAGTACAAGGCAAATCAAGGGGAAATTCTGTCGTATCATCTGCGTGCGATATTCCCGAAACGCCTTGGAATATCCGTCTCTATCCTGCCCCATCCGATAATTTTCCATTGCAAGCTGATACTTTTCCTCGGCAAAATACGCTTTTCCCATCGACATATAGGCAAAGGTATTTCCGGTATCGGTTCGCAACACCTCATTCCAAGGCTCAATCGCCTCTTCATATAAGCCTTTATTGTAAAGAGAAATCGCATAATGGGTCTTTTCCGCCAAAGCGTTCGGTTCAAACACCGTTATGCTCTTTTTCTGTTTATCCAAAACATATATTTTCCCATGGCAGCTTTCAATCGCCACCGGCATCCGAAACAGACCGACTTGATCTCCGACTCCGCCGAATACAAACATCAGCTCGCCGTCGGCATCGTATTGAAAAATGCGTCCGCGCGTGTAATCCAGCGCGTTGATAAATCCGTTTTCATCAACTGTCAAATCCACAAAGGAGGTATCGGTCGAAACGCCGTTGTCATAGGAGCTTTGTACATCTCCGAAAGAGGTTTCGTTGAGAATGTTTAAGCCCAACGCATTCAGCTTTCGGATCTTTTCGCTGATATTTAAGGTAGCGGTACAAGTATATATAAAGCCGTCATGATCCATACAAAGATTAGACAGCTCCAACGGAACGTAGTTCGATTGGTACTGCATGGATTCACGGGGGAATATCTTTCTCCACGCCATCTGTAAAAGCTGTGTTGCACTCAGCTCCACCTGATTGGCACCGTAAAATCCGATAAATTGATAATTTCTGTCGAAGGAGGCGGCACCGTAATAAAGTCCGTCTACCAGCACATAAAATACGCTGCGTTGGTCTTTCAGCACCTTAGTTGCCGCAAATTCCACTCCGTCCGGAAAGATATCCGAGTCGGGCTTCACCAGCTGTCCTTTCACCTTGCCGTTTTTGTCGGCAATTAAAACTCGACAATTTCCGGTGTCGGCAATATATATGGTGCTGTCATTATCTACAAAAACACCCGACGGTGACGACAGGGTTGTCGTTTCTCCGCTGTCGGTTGTGAAATGATAAAGCTCTTCAATGCAAGCAAGGGAGCTATCCAAGTGTACAATACGGTCATTCCCGGTATCCGCAATAAAAAAGCTGCCATCCGGTGCGCAAAACAGATCCGAGGGGTCCTTCAGCTCTGTCATCGCAGTACCGTCCTCCCGCTTCAAGGAAGCAAGCCCCATATGCTCGGAGGTATACAATTCGACCGCATCATAGCCGTTCGGCATCGACAACGCCGTATCCCAATAATCGTAGCGATATCCCTCATAAGGCGAAACGGCAGAAACCGAAGCGGTCAAAAACGTCAGCAGCATGCAAACTGCCGCAAAAACAGATAATTTTTTTCGCATAATGCCACCTTACTCCTTCATGCCGGAATGGCACATGGTTTCTATTACATTGCTTTGTGTAATCAAAAATGCCAAAATCGGTGGGATCATCAGCAGTACCGCCGCAGCAGAGCTGACGCCCGCACGTGCAATACCACCGGCTGAGATTTGTCCCAAAGCAGTAGGCAGCATCTTCAGCTCTTCGTTATAAATAAAGGTATCTCCCGTCTGATTCCAAGCCGATTGAAACGCAAAAATAATCAATGTAAGCCATGCCGGCTTGACCTGCGGCATTACAATTCGGAAAAAAATTCGAAGCTCGCGCGCACCGTCAATCCGTGCCGCCTCCAGCATAGTGTCCGGAATCTGAACCATAAATTGCTTCATGAGGTAAAGTCCGAGAGTGGAAGCCAAGGAGGGCAAAATAACAGACAGATAGTTGTTAATCAAATGAAGCTTTGCCATGACAATATAGGTAGGGATGCTCATGACAGGTGCCGAAAACATCAAGGTCATTACGATGATGTTAAACAGTATCTTATGTCCCGGGAAGTTATGCTTTGCCAGCGGATATGCCGCCATGGAAGCAATGATTACATGACCGACCGTAATAATGACACTGACAAACACCGAGTTGAGGATATATCGCTCAAACGGCACCGACAAGCCGGTACTGACCGCAATCAAATCCCGAAAATTGTCCAGCGTCGGACGTCTGGCATAAAATCTGGGAGGGAAAATATACAATTCCTCCAGCGGCTTAATCGATTGGATGACAGCATATACCAGCGGTAACGCCATAAATGCGCCGAGCAGCGCCAGCAGAATAAAAATCACCGCATTGCCGCCACGCGTGCGATTGAGCTTTTTCAAACGCTTGATACGCAACAATATTCCCTCCT
>CAZFQM010000054.1:4374-8190 GCA_964520995.1 uncultured Oscillospiraceae bacterium | reverse complement strand
CAGGGCTTCGAATGCAGAAAGCTGAGCGTGTTTTCCACGATTTTATTTCGCTGTGCCTCATAATATTTCAAATCGGACAGGCGAATCGAATCAATATTTTTAACCGGAATGATTTCCTCGCCGTCAAAACGAAAAGCAATCTGCTCCGAAAAGACACCGACACCATTGTGATGATGATACTCGGCTATTTTGGCGATATTATCTCCCCAACAGCCGATATTGCGATAACAAAATGGCTCGGAGGAATATTCCGGCAACAATTCAATCAATGCACTGTTCTCCGGGAAGCGATAGCTCAGCGCCGCTTTGATATCCTCCGAGGTAATACAGGTTAAGGCATACAATGCATTCAAATCGCGTGTTGCCGCACATTTAATATACTCCGGTAGGGTCGCAAAGTTTCCCTTGGCGGATTCCGTAGAAAACAGATTCTCGCTCAGCAAGACCTTGTTGTATATGTAATCGAAAAAGCGACCCACCTGCTTGGATTCATAAAGCCGGGTACAAATTGCCGCATACTCCGCTGTCAAATAGTTTAAGGGCAGATTGCACTCTTCATCCGTCAGGTTTTCCAGCAAATCAATATAGCATTGCAGGAGCGGGTCGCTTTTCATATTCTGATACACCGAAATGTTGGCAAGCAAAAAGCCGGCTGTTCTTAATTTTTCCATCAATTTTTCCATAAATATCGTTCCTCTTCTCTTTGTTTCCTTGGGTCTGTTCTCCGAAAGGAACAAAATAATATCTCAGCCTGTCAAAAAAGGGTAAGTCACATTCCTTTTTCATGGAGAAATCGAAAACATATGCATCGGTTTCGACCTCGACAATCCGCGTCGCAACGTGGATTGTCGGGAGAGAGGAAAGCTCTCTTACCCGAAGCGTTGCCGACTTTGTCGATACGCTTAATATCTTTATTATATGTTCCGCACACGGGTTTTGTCAAGCACAGATGAACGGACATTTTTCTCCGCTCGATGACATTTCGCCATAATATGCAACCGACATGAAATTCAAATAAAAAAATCTGTTAGTATTGACATTTTTTTAAAAAATACAGCTTTCGCCTATTGCGTTTGTCCTTGAAAAAAGGTATAATATTTACAAGATTAAATCGCTAAAGTGTTTGCTTTGACGGTTGCTCCGTTTTGCATTCTCCGGCGATTTTTCTCATATCTGCTTTTGCGGCGAAAAACAATCGAAAAACGAACGCAACAGCATGATTTTAAATTTGATTTGAGATGGAGGCGGTCAGCATGATATCCGCTGCAGCTGCAATGGTAAAATGTTTGGAAAAAGAGGGGATCAAGACCGTCTTCGGTTATCCCGGCGCGGCAATCTGCCCATTCTACGATGCGTTGACTGCATCGGGCATTCGTCATATTTTAGTTCGACAGGAGCAAAACGGCGGTCACGCCGCAAACGGTTATGCACGCATCAGCGGCAAGCCCGCAGTATGTATTGCCACCTCCGGCCCCGGCGCAACCAACCTGATTACCGCGATTGCCACTGCCTATATGGACTCGATTCCGCTTGTTGTTATCACCGGACAGGTGAACAGCGACCTCTTGGGCAGAGATGTTTTCCAGGAGGCAGACATCACCGGCTCCGCAGAACCGTTTGTCAAGCACAGCTATCTTGTAAAAAATGCTTCGGATATTCCGCGCGTTTTTAAGGAAGCCTTTTATATCGCCGGTTCCGGCAGACCCGGTCCGGTGTTGATTGATATCCCGATGGATGTACAAAAGGTCGAAATCGAATTTGAGTACCCGAAATCGGTGAATATTCGCAGCTACAAGCCCAGCTCCAAGGGCCATCCGGTTCAAATAAAAAAGGTTATCTCCGCTGTTTCGGAGGCGCAAAAGCCTTTGATTTGTATCGGCGGCGGTGTCTTTGCTTCCCACGCGGAGAATCGCCTGTTGGCATTGGCGGAAAAATGTGAAATTCCGATGGTTTCCACCATGATGGGAATCAGCGCGGTTCCCGCCAATCATCCGCTTTATTTCGGCATGATCGGAATGCACGGCAAAAAGGTTGCCAATACTGCTTTGCTGGACGCCGATTTGCTGATTCTGATCGGCGCCAGAGTCGGTGACCGCGCCGTTGCCACTCCCGGCATTTTGGAAAAACGCACCAAAATCATACATATTGATATCGACCCCGCCGAAATCGGCAAAAACATGGAAGCCACCATTCCACTGGTAGGCGATGCCGATTTGATTCTACAGCAAATTCTCGACAAGGTTGCCGCTAGCAAGCACCCCGAATGGTTGGAATATCTGACCGAGACGAAAGCCGCGGTCTCTGCCGACCTTGCGGAGCGTGAAACAACTGTCAACCCGAAAGCTTTCATCCGCTTACTTTCCGATAAGCTGCCGAACGATGCCGTCTTGGTTGCCGACGTCGGACAAAATCAAATCTGGTCTGCAAACTTCTTTGCGGTCGAGCATGGACGCTTTCTGACCTCGGGCGGTATGGGCACAATGGGATATTCGGTTCCCGCCGCAATGGGAGCAAAGCTGGCTTCCCCCGAGCGGGAGGTTGTTGCAGTTTGCGGCGACGGCTCTTTCCAGATGCAATTTATGGAGCTTGCCACCCTCTGCCAGCATGATATTCCGGTCAAAATCATCGTTATGACAAACGGCCGTCTCGGCATGGTCAGGGAACTGCAAACCAAGGGCTATCAAGATAATCAAACGGCTGTCTTTTTGGACGGAAGTCCCGATTTTCCAACCCTTGCCTCTGCTTACGGCATTCCCGCCAAAAGCATTTCTTCCCTTTCCGAAGCAAATGCGGCAATCGATGAGATGCTCTCCTGCCGCACACCGTATCTTCTGGAATGAATCCTCACTGTAAGGGTTAGAAAGGAACGAATTATGAAATATACCATTTCCATTTTAGTAGAAAACCATCCCGGTGTCCTGTCTCGTGTATCCGGTCTCTTTTCCCGCCGCAGCTTCAATATCGATAGTCTTGCGGTCGGTGTGACCGATGACCCTACCGTTTCTCGGATTACCATCATCGTAGACGGCAACGAGTACACCGTAGAACAGGTTGAAAAGCAATTAAATAAGCTCATTGACGTAATCAAGCTGAAAACCCTCTCCCCCGCCGAAACCATAAGCCGCGAGTTGATGCTGGTCAAGGTTGCCGCCGGCGCCGACGAAAGAGGAGAAATCATGAACATTGTGCGGATCATGGAAGCAAAAATTTGCGACATTTCCAGAACCACAATGACCCTTGAGGTATCGGACACCACCGAGCGCCTCGAAACCATGCTGGAGCTTCTCCGTCCCTATGGATTGCGAGAGGTCATCCGCACCGGAACCATTGCCACCCAAAAAGGCAGCGACTCTATCACTGTCAAAAATAATAATTAATTTTTAGGAGGATATAAAAAATGGCAAAGATTTTTTATGCAAGCGATTGTAATTTGGGACTGCTGGACGGCAAAACCGTTGCAGTCATCGGTTACGGAAGTCAGGGACACGCTCATGCGCTCAACCTGCACGAAAGTGGTGTAGACGTTATCGTCGGTCTTTATGAGGGAAGCAAATCGTGGCCGAAAGCAGAGGCTGCCGGACTCAAGGTAGCTACTGTTTCCGAGGCTGCAAAGGCTGCCGACATTGTAATGATTCTTCTCCCCGACGAAAAACAAAAGGACATCTACGATGCGCAAATCAAAGAATATATGACCGAGGGCAAGGTTCTTGCTTTTGCACACGGCTTCAACATTCACTTTGAGCAGATCAAGCCTCCGGTAGGCGTTGATGTTATCATGATTGCTCCGAAAGGACCGGGTCACACCGTACGTTCCGA
>CAZFQM010000054.1:0-4364 GCA_964520995.1 uncultured Oscillospiraceae bacterium | reverse complement strand
AAGGCGTGCCTTGTCTTGCTGCAGTATATCAGGATGCAAGCGGTCGTGCAATGGACATTGCGCTGGCTTATGCGGCAGGCATCGGCGGCTCCAGAGCCGGCGTTTTGGAGACCACTTTCCGTCAGGAAACCGAAACCGACCTATTCGGTGAGCAGGCTGTTCTTTGCGGTGGTGTTACCGCTTTGATGCAGGCAGGCTTTGAGACCCTGGTAGAAGCAGGATATGACCCGCAGAACGCTTATTTTGAGTGTATCCACGAAATGAAGCTGATTGTTGATTTGATTTACCAAGGCGGCTTCAGCAAGATGAGATATTCCATCTCCGATACTGCCGAATACGGTGATTACCAGGTCGGCAAGAGAATCATCACCGAAGAGACCAAGAAAGAGATGAAGAAGGTTTTGGAGGAAATCCAGGACGGCACCTTTGCCCGCAACTGGATCACCGAGAACAAGGTCGGTCGTCCGAACTTTATCGCAACCAGAAGAATCAAGAGCGAGCATCAGCTGGAAAAGGTCGGCAAAGAGCTTCGTAAGATGTATTCCTGGAGCAATGACAAAATCGAACAATAATTCCGTTAAGGGTATCAAGCGTCGGTTTGCTTTTCGGCAAACCGACGCTTTTCTGAAAAGAACATCAAATTACCGAAAAGGAAGCATGAAACATGAAAGACCTGAAAATCGTTCCGGTCACGGAGCAGGAGCAAATCGCCGCCCTTGCAGCACTTGCCGATATCATCTGGCATGAGCATTTTACCCCTATCATCGGTGAAGCGCAGGTGGCGTATATGCTGGACAAATTCCAATCCGAGCGGGCAATCACCGATATGCTGAGCAATCAAAATTATCGCTACTTTTTCTTTGAAGCAGGCGGGCAAAGGGTCGGCTACATCGGCCTCCAACCGCGCGAAAAGCTTTTGTTTCTAAGCAAAATCTATCTGCTGAAGGAGCACCGCGGCAAGGGCTATGCACGGGTCGGCATCGACTTTTTAACACAGCTTTGTCGAAAAGAGGGCTTTGACAAAATCCAACTGACCTGCAACCGACATAATTTAAATTCGGTCGTCGCCTATCAAAAAATGGGCTTCGAAATCGTATATGAGCAGGATGCCGACATCGGAAACAGCTTTGTAATGAACGACTATGTCATGGAAAAGCCGATAGAGGGATAAATCGGTACATACACTTTATATAAAATCCTCAAAAATCCGCTTTGAAAATTTTCAAAGCCTACATAGAAAAAAAGAGAGCCAAAGCTCTATACACAAAATCCAAAAAATGTTATAATGAACTGAAAGCACGTTGCGCTTTCAGTTCATTGAAACACTGCTCGCTTCGCTACGCAAGTGGTTTGTGTTTGAATGAATTGAGAAAGCACGTTGCGCTTTCAGTTCATTGAAACACTGCTCGCTTCGCTACGCAAGTGGTTTGCACTTCAATCTAAGGGAAAGAAAAAAGGCTGTCGGGAATTCCGACGTTGTTTTGGAGGATGTCAAATGGATATTTTTATGCTCATTAGTTTAGCCGGCGGTCTCGCCTTGTTTTTGTACGGTATGTCTCTGCTGGGGTCGGGCTTGGAAAAGTTGTCCGGCGGCAAAATGGAAAAAACCCTGGAAACGCTCACCAAAAACGTTTTCATGAGCGTTCTGCTCGGCGCCGTTGTCACTGCGGCAATTCAAAGCTCCTCGGCGACAACGGTCATTGTAGTCGGTCTGGTCAATGCCGGAATTTTGAAGCTGAAGCCCGCCGTGGGAGTAATTATGGGGGCAAACATCGGTACCACCGTGACCGCCCAAATTCTTCGTCTCGGCGATCTTGACTCCAATCAAAACGTCAATCTCTTTATGCAATTTCTAAAGCCCACTACCTTAGCGCCGATGGTTGCGATTGTCGGTATTCTGTTCTTTATGGTAGCCAAAAGGGCGAAATACAAAAACATCGGTCAAATGCTGATTGGCTTCGGCATTCTCTTCACCGGTATGCAGGCAATGGAAGCGGCTGTCAGTCCGCTTAGCGAAAGCCCGCAATTTGCACAGCTGTTCCAATCCTTGAGCAATCCGATTCTCGGCGTATTGATCGGTGCGGGCGTTACCGCTTTGATTCAAAGCTCCTCCGCCTCTATCGGTATTCTCCAGGCACTGAGCTCGACCGGTGCGATTACCTTTTCCGCCGCTTTTCCTATTATCATGGGGCAGAACATCGGAACCTGTATCACCCCTATCCTGTCCAGCATCGGCGCCAACAAAAACGCAAAGCGTGCCGCCTCCGTGCACCTTTACTTTAATATTATCGGCACTGCGCTTTTTTTAGCCGGAGTATACACTCTGCAACATTTTGTCGGCTTCTCCTTTTGGAGCGAACCGATCAACAAAGGCGGTATTGCAAACTTCCATACCCTGTTTAACATCATTGTTACCGTTCTGTTGATTCCCTTTTCCGGATTGCTTGCCAAGCTGGCGGAATTCACGATACGCGATGAAAAAAAGGACACCGAGGACGATTTGGAAATCGACGCCAACGCGCTTTCCAAGCTGGATGAGCGCTTTCTGATTTCCCCTGCCTTGGCAATCGCACAGTGTGAGGTTGTCGTTGCCAACATGGGCAAGCTGGCAAAATCCAATTTTGAAAATACAATCAAGCTGTTTTCCAAATATGACTCCAAGCTTGCCGAGCGCATTCGCGAGCGCGAGGATGCCATCGACAAAATGGAGGACAAGGTAAACAACTACCTGGTGAAGCTGACTGATTGTGAGCTGACCGACCAGGAGAGCAAGCAGATTACCCACCTATTGAGAGTGGTCTCGGAATTTGAACGAGTCGGCGATTACGCCATCAACTTAATCGAATGCGCCGAAACGCTCCGTGACAAGGGGGTCGGCTTCTCCGAAAAAGCAATCCAAGAGCTGCATGCCATTACCGATGCCGTACAAGAGATTATCGGCATGGCATTAACGGCTTTCGAAAGCAATGACGTGGTGCTTTCCGAGCAGGTCGAGCCGCTGGAGGAAATCATCGACACCATGGAGGATACCTTGAAATTCCGCCATATCCAGCGCTTGAAAAACGGAGATTGTACCGTTGACGCAGGAATTATCTTCCTGGAATCACTGACAAACCTGGAAAGAATTTCCGACCATTGCTCCAACATTGCGGTCTATGTCATCGGAACAAACTACGACAAGGAATCCATCAATCGGCATGACTACATCAAACGGATGCATCAAGGCGACACCGAGAATTATCAGCAGTACAGCAAGCTTTACTACGACAAATATTTTACACGTATCGGATAAACAAGAGGAGGAATAACGGTGGTACAAATCGGGAACGATTGGGATCAGCTGCTCAGCGGCGAATTTGACAAGGAATACTATTTGGCATTGCGGAAATTTCTGGCATACGAATATCGTCACACCACCGTCTATCCTTCGATGTATGATATCTTTAATGCCCTGAAATACACCCCTTTCCGAGAGGCTCGCGTTGTCATTTTGGGACAGGATCCCTACCATAATCCGGGGCAGGCACACGGATTGAGCTTCTCGGTACAGGACGGCGTTCCCGCGCCGCCCTCCCTACAGAATATTTATAAGGAAATCGGGGAGGAATACCACGTCACCGTGCAAAAAAACGGCAATCTGACCGGCTGGGCAAAGCAGGGTGTGCTCCTGCTCAACACCGTTTTAACGGTGCGCGCAAATCAAGCCAATTCCCACAAGGGCATGGGTTGGGAGCAATTTACCGACCGTGTCATCACGCTGCTCAACGAAAGAAAAACGCCGATTGTTTTCCTGCTCTGGGGTGCAAATGCCAAAGCAAAGCGCGCCTTGATTACCAATCCGAAGCACCTTGTATTAACCGCCGCGCACCCCAGCCCGCTTTCTGCCTATAACGGATTTTTCGGATGCGGTCACTTCCTCAAAACAAATCAATTTTTAAAGGAAAACGGCTTGTCGGAAATTGATTGGCTCCGCTGACGTTCCAAGCTACCGATTTATTGTATGCAACTTACACAATTATGTTTTTAAGTTTGCTTTATAACAAGGCAATGATACAAAACAAAAAAATATTGCAAAAAAGGTTTGACATTTTCCTACTTTTGTAATATAATAATTAAGCAATCCCGTGATTGCTCTGTCGTTTCGACGGATCATATATAACAATGGCGGTATAGCTCAGTTGGCTAGAGCATGCGGTTCATACCCGCAGTGTCAGCGGTTCAAATCCACTTACCGCTACCATTACGGCCCGTTGGTCAAGCGGTTAAGACACCGCCCTTTCACGGCGGTATCACGAGTTCGATTCTCGTACGGGTCACCAAAGCAATCTTAAACAAAGTCCCCAAGAAGTCTTCTTTCTTGGGGG
>CAZFQM010000053.1:4793-8208 GCA_964520995.1 uncultured Oscillospiraceae bacterium | reverse complement strand
GCAGAGTATTTTCAGGTTAAAAAGCGGAACCGAACAAAGCGTTCTGCATATGATGATATCAGACAATCGTTTTCATCAAAACGATTTTGTCTGAACATAACCTGCTTAAAAGTGTTTTGCGAAAAGCACGGAAAGGATGAGTATAACCGTGAATTGCGTAAATATAACAGAAAGCTGCGATTTACCGATTGCCATGGCATATGTTCCGATGCAAAAATGGTGTAATATTTATGAGCCAGAGGTAGGATTTGATCGCGGAACTGTTTTCGAAGAATTGGATAAACCTTTTCTCGGCGAGGAGGTAACACCGAAATGAACGAACGACAGAAGCTGTTACATCGCATACAGATATGCGGCTTTGTGCTGGATGATGTCCGTCTCTATTTGGATTCGCATCCATGCGACCAAACAGCGTTAAATTATTATAAAAAGTATACCGAAATGAAAGCGCAGGCAACCGAGGAATACACATCGAAATTCGGCCCGATAACAGCTGACGATAGTCTGTACACCGATAAATGGAAATGGGTCGATGAGCCTTGGCCATGGGAAAGAGAGGTCTGAATATGTGGATATATGAAAAGAAATTACAGCACCCGGTGAAAATCGCCACTCCCAACGCTTCGCTGGCTAAGGTAATTGTTTCCCAGTTAGGCGGGCCGGACGGCGAAATGGGTGCCGCAACCCGTTATCTCAGCCAACGCTATACCATGCCATCGGGCGAAACAAAAGGAATGCTGACCGATATCGGTACCGAGGAATTGGCACATATCGAAATGGTCTCGACAGTTTTATATCAGCTGACACGTGATTTAACAATCGAACAAATAAAAAATGATGGCTTTGATGCTTATTTTGTCGATCACACCACCGGAATTTATCCGCAAGCGGCTTCCGGGGTTCCCTTTTCCGCGGCAACACTGCAATCAACCGGAGATCCGATCGCAGATCTGAACGAAGACCTTGCAGCAGAGCAAAAAGCACGTGTCACCTATGACAACATTTTACGTCTGGCAGATGATCCGGATGTTCGCGATGTCATCAAATTCTTACGAGCACGTGAAATTGTACACTATCAACGTTTCGGTGAAGCATTGCGGTTGACTACCGAAAAGCTCAACAGTAAAAATTTTTATGCCTTTAACCCTGCCTTTGACACCAAGCGCTCCAAAAATCAATAAAATCTCCATATGATAAAAAGTGCCTTAACCTGCTGTAAGCAAGCTAAGGCACTTAGCTGTTTTCGTATTGTTACACTGTTTTCAATAAGGATTGGGTACTCTTCCACGTAGGGATAGCTCCTCACCTTTTCAACGTAGGGATGGGCGTCCTCGACCATTCGAAAGTTCCCTATAAAATTACACTACTCTCAAACATATCTCCTGTGGCTTGTACGGTGTCAATAGTTTGAGTTCCCTATAAAATTACACTACTCTCAAACAAAATATATTTCATTTGGGACTTTGCGAATGTTTGAGTTCCCTATAAAATTACACTACTCTCAAACGATGACACAACAAGAACGATGAGATCAAAGCCGAAAGTTCCCTATAAAATTACACTACTCTCAAACTCACGTCTTCCCATTCAATCCATATATTTTCCGAAAGTTCCCTATAAAATTACACTACTCTCAAACGAACCAGCCCTTTCCCTTCCGCAAGATTGACGAAAGTTCCCTATAAAATTACACTACTCTCAAACTTTTGATCGTTTACCTGAGCTTAAGAAAAAACGAAAGTTCCCTATAAAATTACACTACTCTCAAACCTCAAACCTCAAATCAATATTCGAGAAGCAACACTACGAATTGCCGAAAGCAGTGAAATTTTCTGTTGTCCTATAAAATGCCGCAATTCTTGCGGCGCGCAGATGTGTTAGCACATCTGCTTTCACTTTTTATTATAGCATGAATTTAAGCAAAAAGCAATGGTCGGATATCGACAAAAGTTTACTGCTTTTTTGCAGCAGAACGGCTATCGCAGATGCAGATTAAAATTCACACAAATCGTTATCAATCACAAATCTTTTGGTATTTTTTAATTTCGGAAATGCAAATGCCTCCAGCAACAGAACCTTAAAATCATGTAAGCATACGCTTTCGGTAAATCTTTCCATATCTTCATCTGTAAAATAGGAGCGCATATTTACCATGATGAACAGCTTGTCACGGTCAAGCTCACGCACTAATTCCATATACGCAAATATTTTTTCAAGCGGTTCTTTATTGCTTTCTTCTATTTCGGGTGCAAGTGCTTTAATCACAGAACCGATGGCAAGCTTTTGACAATTGATTTCAAAGGGAAATTCTTCGGAAAGCTGAAGCATATATCGCTCCAGCTCACCGAGAAGTTCTGCTGTTTTCATATAACACTCAGCGGTCTGAGCCCTTTTCTCTAAAGAGGAATACAGCTTAGTAAGGAGACTTCTTCGATTTAATTCAAAGGGAGCAAACTGCAAAATCAAGTCGGCGTATTTACTGAATTCCACCGGCTTGTCGGCAATGGATAAGACACAATCTCCGTGTGTCCCCTCTATCTGCATCGCCATACTGTTGATTAGGTCAAAAAACATTTTTCTGTTCTCTATCACCAGCTCATTCACGCACTCCTCGGTAAAATTGAGAATGTGCTCCATCCTTTGATATACCAATTTCATAATATGATCAGCCTTTCATCACTGTCTATTACCTCGCTGTGATGCTCACCCGTGATATATTCCATCCCCGAAAACTGTTTTTCCGTTACCGTCATTACCTGAACGATTCCGTCGGAGGGTCGATTTTTTCGTATGATATCCAATACCGACTTACCCGCGCTCGGTGTTAAAAGCATACGGCAGTAAACCGATTCCTGCATCATCAAAAATCCGTTTTTTATCAAAAGCTTATGAAATTTTCGATATTCCCTTTTGTTCTCAAGGGTTTCGGTGGGAAGGTCAAAAAGCACCAACACTCTCATAAATCTGTAGCTCATATCGAATAAAATTGTATCAGCGAAAGCTCGCCCTCATTTAATGCATCAAATACGCTTCTGCAATAAATCTTGATTGCATTCAACACCGTTTGCTTCGCATTATCGATTCGGACAACATCGTTTAATATGCCTACGATATCATGCTTTTCGTCCACAGAAAAATCGGTGAAATGCATCGCTTTTACCTTTCGGTCAACCAAAATCCGAAACGGCTCCATGAAATCACAGCTCAAATTGAAATGATTAAACATATTATCGTGAAAGATGCCAAGCTGTGTCAAATACCCCTGTGCCACAATTTCTCGACTAAAAGCGGATAGAATGATACCGTATCCGTAATTCAATGCTGCATTTGTAGCATTTTCTTCGTTTCGGGTAAAGTCCATGCCGAATAAAGCGTTAAAATATACCTTTGCAGCATGCCCCTCCCGATTGGTTGC
>CAZFQM010000053.1:0-4783 GCA_964520995.1 uncultured Oscillospiraceae bacterium | reverse complement strand
TCAATTTGAGTAAGGTATGAGCGCAACAAGGCTGCCTCCCTCTCTTTTTGTAATTCGCTCAAAAACTCCGATTGCTTGCGTATCTTTTCCGCAACGATGTCCGCCCACACCGCGCCCTTGATATCGCTGCTCCAGCTTATCTGTGCTTTGATTTTCCGCGAGCAATCATAAGAATTATAATAAGGAACAAGCTCGGCATTCGGTGTCCGTTTGGCATCACAAAAAATCACTCGGATTTTCTTTTCCACCAAAGCTTCCAATAAACACCCCGTCAAAGAAACCGCCGGGTTTTCTATAAGCAGTACGGCAATTTCATCAAGGAATATTTTTTTCGTTTCTTCGGCGCGAACCACCATAAATCCCATCTTATAATCCAATTTGCAACGCGATGCAATGACTACGGTACGCCAGCTCATAGCAGGTCAAGCAGATTATCGGAGACTTTTTCGAAAAGTCCCGAGGCGGAGCGGTCAATAATGCGGACATCGGTATAATTCTTTTTCCAATTGGATAAATTCAGTGACAATGCTATTATTCCGGAATTTGCGCTTTCTTTTAAATCCTTAAGGTCAGCCAGCTTCATTCGTCCCATCACTCCTTGAATTTGCAAAAGAAGATAGCTTTGTCTGAAGATATCCAGCTTTTCAAAATCATCGGCGTGCAAACACAGCTTATTGACAAAGGTCTCGTTTCCCGGTCTTGTACTATACGGCCAACAGGACAGCTTTTGGATATAGAGCTTGTACAGTTCCGCATTTACCTGTGCGGATACCCCGTCATATTTTTCGTCATACACTAAATTTTCATTCTTTTTGCGTTTTTCCGAAAAGCGTTCCAATCTCTTTATGTAAGCTTCGTTTTCCGGAGAAGTCATAAAGGGCATCATGTTCATTAACCCGATTGTTATATTTGAAGCTTTACCCCTTATTCCATACTCGGCGCCGTCAAGAGAAAGGATAGTACCGATTTTGATGATACGTTTCTTGAACAGGATTTCAATTTCGGAAGCTTTCTCGCCCAGCTCCTCTGCGACATATTCAACGGCATAGCTGTCATCGGCTGTAAATGCGGTCATATTCAAAAGCTTAATCGGAACCAAGCTGACCTGTGATTTTTTTCCTTCCTTAAATTTTGCCAACGCAAAGCCCGTAACCGTCGCACCGTTATATCCGCCGTAAAGCTCAGTGGGTCTGTCTTTTTTCAATGGAATCAAATCTTTGGCGGCAGGAAGTGGATTTTGGTCAAAGAAGCCTCCGCTTTGTCCCGAATGCTTGCAATAAGAATACAATGTCATATGAGCCGTATTTTTCTTTGCGGTGTTCAGGACACGCTCTTTATCGGAAGCACCGTTCCATACGGTTTTTCCGCCGCAGACAACGGGATGATTGAAAACGACCTCTGCCTTGACGTTGTTCGGTGCCTCTGCCCGCCAAAACTGCCTGCTGAATTTAGAATGCCATACGTTTCCGACAACAATGTTCAGATAGGCATCCTTCGCATGGTGTAAATCATTCACGGAGCGTGCCTTAACCAAACCGAACTGCTGTCTGAAATCCGAAACAAGCCCCGCTTTGACATAGACAATCTCCGTATCGGGATACAGCTCTTTCAGCAAAGCTGCCAGCGCTTTGGTGGATTGCCTGGTCTCCACAAGCTGGCGATTGATAAATTCAAATCGTTCTTCGTCGGTAAAATGTGTGGTTCTGATGAGCCTTTTGAATTTTTCGTCACTGAGCAGATTCAACTTGTGCAATTGCTCCCAATATCCCCGCATTCTGTTCTGAATTTCGGGGCTTATAGGAAAGCTGTCGCTTTTATCTCCATTTGCTTTGGAATCTACCAATATCTTATTATTGATAATGCTGTCATCCTTGACAAAGCTGCGGGGATAAATATGTTCGATGTTGTAGCTGCCATCTCCCGAAATAACCGCTTCCATATCAATGCTTTTTCCGGTATACAAGCATTTTCCGAGCTGTATGAAATACAGGAACAGCTTATCGCTTTGAAGGCGATTGTGTGCCGTGTTTCCCCACTCTTCCAACTGCTTGCTCAAATGGCGAACCTCTTCCTCCTCGACTTTTTTATATAACTCGGTAATTTGATCCAATCTGGTTTTGGTTCTTTTTCCTTTTTGCTCTTCGCTTTCGCCGCGTGCCATTTCAATGAAAATCCGTTCGGGAGCAGACGCCTGCGCTTTCACGACATCCTTAAGGATATCAAGTGTGCGAATAATCGGACGTTTCACGGCGTTTGAAACCTGCATTTCATCCAAGCGCTCCGATATACTTTTGGGATTGAGGTTATAATATTCCCGAACCATCTCTTCTATCTGCTCCGCAAAGGTAAATCTGTCGGATAAAAGCTGCATTAAATTGCAGTTTGTTTCCCACATCGCACGGATAATCGAAGAATAAAGCTCTCCGGTTTCTTTATTCACGCCGCCGATGTCACATAGCAACTTTCGGGAGAGCCTGCCGAAATTTTTGTACTTTAACCCGGAAATATAGTTCCGGTCCTTTTCGGAAATCTGAGGATATTCTTTCTGTAACCAAAGGCGAAAGCGTGTTTTATCCTCGGAATAAGCAGCACGGTTGATAATCCTCTCTGCATCGGCACAAGAAATCACCTTGCCCTCTATGAGATTTTTAAACTCCAAAAACGGTTTGAGTGAGGATTTAATCGTAACATCTATTCCGCTCATCGTATCGTCATCGCAGATAATATTATCGGACATCAGATAATCTCTGATTCGCTTCGGCGTAACTTTTTGACGCTTTAAAAAGACATTTTGATATATTTTCTGCTTCGCCGAAACGGTAATAGCGTTGCCGTTAATCTTTATGTTGTTGATTTCGTTTAAGACCTCAAACGCACTGTAAACCATCGAGTATTTGGGCAAAACATCCTCACTCGGAAGATATGTGCAGGAATTCGTCAGCTTTCTGATAAAAGCATCCTCACTGGCATCCAAATCCACCATGCTTTCAAAATTCCATGGATAAATTTTTCCATCGGCCTTGCGAACCATCCAATGATTATATTTCGAATTTTCCTTTTCTTTTAACGGACCCACATAATAGGGCACCTTGAATTCGAATACCGAAAGAATTTTCTGCATAACGGTAATGCCGTTTTCGTCGGAAACGCTCAAGAACGGCAGATATCCTTTTGCGTTATCCAAAATCTTATTCAGCTCAAACCAATAAAGCTGATAAGGAATGACACGGTTGTCGCCGTCCACCTGCTTGGGCATAAAATCATAAGCCTCCAACCGTAATATCATGGATTCGTATTTTTTCAAATCCTCCTCGTTAGGGATAACCGACCTGAAAAGGGATAAAATGTACCGACAAAAATCTTCTCTGTCGATGGATTTCTTCACCTTAACGGCATCGTTTGCGGTCTTGTTCTTGCCAATGTAGGCAACATAATTGTTTTTCAGGTTCGGTGCACGGAAAATTTCGCTGTATTTTTCGGGGATATATTTCTTGGTCAAATATTTCAGCGTTTCCAAATCGCTTTTATGTTGACAATAAATCTCAACCTTTGCTTCCGAAATCGTTTGCTTTCCGTGTAGCATCTCTACCAATACCGACCAATCATAAATCCCTTTCAGCACAAAAAGCAGTGTCGAATCGTCCCCGATGCTTTGCATAATGGCGGAAAGCTTTTCGTCATCGAAATTTAAAGCAATGCTCTTTTCTTCAAGCTCAGCATATTCTTCTTTCCCGAACAGTTCTTTTAAGCCGACCTTGCCACCGCATAGCAGCTTTATCACAAGCTCATAATTATATTCATACGCTTCGTCGATATTCTTAGGTGCCTTTTGCGAGCCAAATAGCGCCTCACTCACCGTTTTGATTTTTTTGGTGACCCCGGCTTTATCCTTTAATGCTTTTTCGACTGCCTCCAAATCTGCAGTTTCTTTCCAAGGAAGTACATGCTCGCCGTCACGCTCAATAAAGTGCTCCAGCTCGCTGTAAACGGTTTTAAAATCCGTCACTGCGGCAATATTGTTTTTATCCACCTCGGTAAGAAAGTGTCCCCTGTGTGCAACAAGCCATGCACAAGCAAGATAAACTAATTTTACATCGTGAGGTTCCCTGCTTTGCATAAGCTCTGTAATCAGATGATGAATGGTCGGATATTTCCGATGATATTCCTTTTGCGCCTCATAGGTATCGAACAAACGAACCTTATCGGTCTCCGTTTGCAGATACAGATAGCTTTCTTGTATCCTTGTAAAGAAAGAGGGGTCGCTTTTGCAGATTTCCACTGCAAATAAATCCCCGATCAGCCGAACTCTCTGCTGCCTGCGGTCAAGTCTCCGCCGTGCAGTACGAAATGCTCTGCGGTCTGCGGCGGTTTGCGCCTCATCAAAAAGAGTAACTCCCCACATATCGCTTCCTTTGAATCTGCACTAATGATAATTTTCATCCGTTACCGCATAACCGACCGAATCGGTGCCTATATCAAGTCCCACATAATATTTTGCATTTTTCATCTTGACAAAACCTCCTCTTGGAATTATACTTAAAATGTAATTTGTAACCCTATAAATTACACTACGAGTTCAAATAAAAGAATTCTCAAATCGTCGGCTCTGCCGATCGCACAGCGTGTGCACGTGAAAGACCTCTTCGGAGGTCTTTTTTGTCGACTTTCCTCAGCTGATGTCCAACCTCCTGCTCTCCGTTCCTTTTGCAATTTTTCTGAGCTGTTCCCTGCCCATCATCGCCCGCACGCCGACAACAAGCCACCGAGATTTGTATATAAATAA
>CAZFQM010000052.1:0-8262 GCA_964520995.1 uncultured Oscillospiraceae bacterium | reverse complement strand
CGCAACCGGCAAGCCCGCAATGTGGGTGGCGTATTTTTCGATGTTTACCGCAAGCGCGGTTGTCGCTCCGCCGAAGCCCTGCGGTCCGATTCCCGTTTGATTGATTTTATCCAAAATGCGTGCCTCCATTGCGGCATAAAACGGATCTTCATTGCGCAGCGCAACATCACGACAAAGTGCCTTTTTCGCCAAATAAGCCGACCACTCAAAATCTCCGCCGATTCCAACTCCGACCACAATCGGCGGACAGGGATTGCTGCCTGCCTCTCGCACTACCGAAACCACATAATCCTCAAGCATCTCTACAGTGGCAGAGGGGGTAAACATTTTCAGTTGGCTCATGTTTTCGCTTCCGAAACCTTTCGGTGCCACAGTGATTTTGACCTGATCCCCCGCTGTAATTTGCGTATGAATGACGGCGGGCGTATTGTCAGTGGTATTCACCCGATTGAGCGGATCTGCAACAATCGAGCAACGGAGCAGACCCTCCGCATATCCGCGGCGAACTCCCTCATTGACCGCATCGTTGAGATTGCCGTTTACAAAATGAACCTCCTGCCCGATTTCCAGAAAGATAATCGCCATACCGGTATCCTGACAAATCGGCACCTGCAACTTTTCCGCCGCTTTCAGATTTTCAGTCAGGTCGCCCAGCACCTTTTTCCCGATAGCAGAGGACTCCTCGGCATAGGAGCACCGCAATTTTTCCTCCAGCGAAGCGGATAACCGCATATTCGCATCGATACACAGCTGCCGAACGGCATCGGTGATTTGAAAAACATCTATCTCTCTCATAAAGCTACTTCACCTTTCTTCCGCCGACAAAAATATCGGTCGGTTTGACACAGACCCCCAGCGGGTCCCGATCGAATAAAATAAAGTCCGCATCCTTGTTCGGCGCAATAGAGCCGACGCGGTCGGCAAGTCCGCATATTTTTGCGGCATTACAGGTAACGGCTTTCAGCACCGCCTCAGCGGAAAGCCCCTCCGCGGAGGCAACCGCTCCGCTCAGCATCAAATACTGAATCGGCACAACCGGATGGTCGGTACAAAGTGCAAAGGAAATCCCGTTTTTTTCCAATTCGCCGCCCAGCTTTGCCGTAAAATTCCGCAATTCCGGCTTACTGCGATCGCAGATGACCGGACCGATAATCATGTCAACCTGCTCGGATTTCAGCACATCGGGAATCAAATGTCCCTCGGTGCAATGAATCAGCAGATAATTCAGGTGAAACTCCTTTGCAATGCGGATAGCAGTGCAGATATCGTCGGCACGATGCACATGAAAAAACGCTTTCAGCTCCCCTTTGATAACCGGAAGCAGTGCTTCGCTTTTGGCATCATATTCCGGCGGGTCATAATCCTCCTCCCGCTCGGCGCGGGCAAGCTCCTTTGCATATCGCTCCGCTTTCTTTAAATGCTCCCGAATCAATGCGGCAGTTGCCATTCTGGTAATCGGCATTTGATTTTTGGAATTATAGGAGGATTTCGGGTTTTCTCCCAACGCAAACTTCATGCCGACCGGTGCTTTGATGACCATGTCGTCAATGCGGCTTCCGCAGGTTTTCATCGCAAGCCACTCTCCGCCAATCGGATTGGCACTTCCGGGTCCCGTCACAACCGTCGTAACCCCCGCCTGCAACGCCTCATCAAAGCAGTGATCCAGCGGATTCACGGCATCCAACGCCCGCAGATTCGGCGTAATCGGGTCGGTCTCTTCATTTCCGTCATCTCCCTCAAAGCCGAGTCCATCCTCCCACATACCGATATGGCAATGTGCATCAATGAAACCGGGAAGCAAAATTTTCCCCTTGGCATCAAAGGCCTCATCGTCGGCAGGTGCTTTGGACATATCTCCGACCGAGATGATTTTTCCGTTTCGGAATTGAAGATATCCGTCGGGATATTCGCAATCCTCCATTGTTTTAATATATGCGTGTATAATAATCATAAGCAGAAAATCCTTTCCGAGTAAGCCTTATCGAAATCTTTTTCCCTTGATGTAAACCTGTTCCACCGTGTAGTCTTGATCCAAAATCACAAAATCGGCATATTTTCCCGCTTGGATACTACCGCAAAGTTGATCTGCACCGATGGCCTTGGCAGGATTCAGTGAAGCGCATTTTATCGCATCCTCGGCAGGAATGCCAAAAGAAATCGCCTTTTTCACGCATTCCATCAGGTTGGTTGAGGAGCCGGCAATCGTACCGTCTGCCAGCGTTGCCTTTTTGTCCTTGACATATACCGTCTGCCCGCCCAGGTCATAGCTTCCGTCCTGTAACCCGGTCGCACGCATACTGTCGCTGATTAAAATCATGCGGTCTGCACCGAACGCCGCAAAAGCAAGCCGAATCATGGTCGGGTGGATGTGAATTCCGTCGCTGATTAGCTCGGGGGTAACTTCACTGTCAAAAGCAGCGCCGACCACCGAGGGATTCCGATGGCTGAACGCCGGCATTGCGTTAAACAAATGCGTAACGTGCTTGGCACCCGCCGCAATCGCCGCAACCGCCTGCTCATAGGACGCATCGGTATGTGCAATCGAAATACGCACTTCATCCTTTAATTGCTTTATAAAATCCTCTGCGCCGTCCAGCTCGGGCGCCAACGCAACCAGCTTAATATGCTTTCCGCTTTTCTCATTCAAACGGCGAAACATTTCGACATCCGGCTTATGAATATATTTACCGTTCTGTGCACCCTTTTTCTCGGGGTTCAAAAAAGGGCCCTCCATGTTGATGCCGTGGATATAGGCACCGTCGGCAGGCTGCCGAATATACCGATCCACATTTTCAAAAATATCGCCCAGCTGCTCCTCGGACAGGGTCATTGTGGTAGACAAAAAAGAGGTGATTCCGTTGCTTGCCAGGTACTGTGCAATGGTTTTCAGGCTTTCCGACGTGCCGTCACAGTTGTCACAGCCGGCACATCCGTGCGTGTGAATATCAATCAAGCCGGGAATAATCCTTTTCCCGCTGCAATCAACAACCTCGGTATCCTGCTGTGCCGAAGCATCGGTAAAGTAGGCTCCGTCAATCGCAAGCTCCTTTTGTACAAAGCGAAAATGCTCATCCAATATCGTCGCATTCTTAAAAATCATCATCTGATCCTCCCTACTGTTCTATTTGATATTTTACTCCATTTTCGACGGTATTGCAATTGTTTTCGTCGGAAAATATCCGATTATTCTGTTTTGCACAATATCACCCGAATCGGCTTATTTTGCTTTTGACAGCTTTCGATGACAAATTTCGTTCCTCTTGAGGCACCATCCCAAAAAGCAATGACCATATCGGCATAATCAATGATCTGCAAATTGCGCCTCAGCGGAGCATATCTGCCGTACTTTTGGTATTCCGGAAGAAATTCCGTCAGCTTCAAGCCGTGATTTTCGGCATAGCTCCGCGCGGAAAGGTCGACGCCCCTTGCCCCGCCGGATACGATTTCGTCGGTCTCCCGCGGCAAATATTTCCCCAAATTTTTTACAGTTAACGTCCTGGAACCGATAATCGCTGTCTTCATTTCATCAACACTCCGATAGGCTATGTATAGACTAATAGTAGCATACATAGCCTATAAAGTCCAGCACATTTGTATATCCTATTGTTATAATGATATTTGGAGCGTTAGTTTATGAATACAGTTACCGCAGTGAAAAATCGTATCTTGGAATTGTGTGGTGAGCGTAATATTTCCATTAACAAATTGGCTGATATTTGCGGATTGCCGCCCTCCTCTGTCAAAAACATTCTCTACGGGAAAAGCAAGAATCCAAAGCTGCTGACCATTAAAATGATATGCGACGGATTGGATCTCACCCTTGCCGCATTTTTTGATACCGAAGAGTTCAATCAATTGGAGCAGGAGCTTCAATAAAAGCCTCCCACGGCAAATCAAGCTACCGTGGGAGGCTTTTATTATGCGAAATTCATATTCAGCTTAAATTCCAAAAATTCATCATAGGAGCACATTTTGTCAATGGTTCCGACATCGCGAATTTCAATGATGCGATTTGCAATCGTGTCAATGAATTGATGGTCATGAGAGGAGAATAAAATATTCCCTTTAAAATCAATCATTCCGTTGTTGACAGCCGTGATTGCCTCCAAATCCAGGTGGTTGGTCGGCTGATCCATAACCAGCACATTAGCGCCGAACATCATCATGCGCGACAGCATACAACGCACCTTTTCACCTCCGGAAAGCACATTGACCGGCTTCAAAACATCGTCCCCGGAAAACAGCATTTTGCCGAGGAAGCCACGCAGATAGCTACTGTCATTGTCGGAGGAATACTGCTTCAGCCAATCCAAGATAGAAAGCTCGCAACCGTCAAAATATTTGTTGTTGTCCTTCGGGAAATAGGATTGTGAGGTGCTGATTCCCCATTTAAACTCGCCCTCATCCGGCTCCAGCTCGCCCATGATAATTTTAAACAAGGTAGTGACCGCCAATTCGTTTTCACTCAAAAACGCGATCTTATCCCCCTTGTTCACCCGAAAGGTGACATGATCCAAAACCTTGACGCCGTCAATCATCTTGCTGATGGAATCGGCAAAAAAGATTTCCTTGCCCGGCTCTCTGTCCATGGAAAAGCTGACAAAGGGGTATTTCCGTGAGGAAGCGGGCATTTCCTCCATGGAAAGCTTGTCAATCAGCTTGCGGCGGGCAGTGGCCTGCTTGGATTTGGATTTATTGGCTGAAAAGCGCTGTACAAAGCTTTGCAGCTCTTTGATTTTTTCCTCTGTCTTTTTGTTTTGATTCTTGATGAGCTTTTGCATAAGCTGGCTGGATTCATACCAGAAATCATAGTTACCGACATAGACCTTGATTTTCGTGTAATCGATATCTACAATATGGGTGCAAACGTTATTCAAAAAGTGTCTGTCATGCGACACCACGATAACCGTACCGGCATAATCCATTAAGAAATCCTCTAACCAGCTGATGGCTTGAATGTCCAGGTGGTTGGTCGGCTCGTCCAGCAAAATGATATCGGGTTGACCGAACAACGCCTGTGCCAGCAAAACCTTTACCTTTTCGCTGTCGCCCAAGCTCGACATGGCAGAATAAAGCAGCTCGGTGCTCAATCCCAGACCGTTCAGAATCCGTCCCGCCTCGGTTTCGGCATCCCATCCGTTTAATTCGGCAAATTCATTTTCCAATTCGGAGGCAACTACGCCGTCTTCCTCGGTGAAATCTTCCTTGGCATAAAGTGCTTCCTTTAATTGAATAATTTCGTACAAGCGCGGATTGCCGAGAATAATGGTGTCCAGCACCGAATATTCATCATAGGCAAAGTGATCCTGCTTCAATACCGACATACGGCTTTTCGGGTCCAGTGACACCTCACCGGTGGAGGACTCCAGCTCTCCGGACAAAATTTTCAAGAAGGTCGATTTGCCGGCGCCGTTTGCCCCGATCACGCCGTAGCAGTTACCGGGTGTGAATTTGATATCGACATCCTTAAACAACGGCTGACCGTTAAAGTTCAGACTTAAATTAGAAACTGTTAACATTTTTAAACCTCATTTATTCTTTTTACATTTGGAATTAAGTATAACATAATTCCATATAAAATACAAGCATTCGTTTTTCTCCGTCCGAAAAACTATTTATCGGCATATTCTAAAACGATAATGCCCCTCTGTTCCAATAGGCGAACCATTCCATTCTTTCCGCACTTACTTTTCTCGTAGACAGATATGAATCGCATAGATATAGCACTTTACTTTTCCCGCAAAAAATGGTATGATATCATATGGAAAATCAGAAAGCTGTCGCTTTTTATAAGATACCGACCTTGTCTTTTAAGCATCAGCTGTCAAACTATCTGGAGGAAAGCTTTTGGAACATATCATCATCTTTGATGGCGCATTCGGAACCTATTACAACAGTATGTACGGCGGAGAGGAATATCCGGAATCCGCAAATCTTCGATATCCCGAAAGGGTCAAATCCATTCATGAGGAATATATCGCAAGCGGCGCAAACGCAATCAAAACGAACACCTTTGCCGCCAATCCCGTTACGATATCGGATTCAGAGCTGCTTCGAAAAACGATAAAAAGCGGATATGCAATTGCGAAATCGGCAGCTTCGGAATCAATCCGTGTCTTTGCGGATATCGGTCCGATTGCATCGGAAAAAGCAGCGACCGATTATCAAGCGGTGGTCGAGCTCTTTTTGGAAGAGGGCGCAAGCTGCTTCCTGTTTGAAACACTGTCGGAGGTCGATTCACTGGAGCCGACATTGCAATATATCAAAAAAACGGTGCCGAACGCCGTTGTGATTACCTCTTTTGCGGTGGCACAGGATGGCTACACCCGCACCGGAGCATATTATCAAACCCTGTTTCGAAAAGCGGTTGCCATGGGCGCAGATTATGTGGGCTTGAATTGTATCTGCGGTCCGGCACATATGTTAAGCTTGATTTCCAAGGTCGATACCGAGCAGTATGCGGTCATCGCCATGCCGAATGCAGGATATCCCTCTGTCCTCAACGGCAGGACGGTTTATGTGGACAATCCTTCCTACTTTTCTCATAAGCTGTATGATATTTATCGTTGCGGTGTGCGGGCAATCGGCGGCTGTTGCGGAACCACGCCGCGCCACATCGGGGAAACCGTCGATAAGATACGCGCCGATGACGGCAATCGTGAAAGGACACCCCGTCAAACTTCGTCACATACAGTATCGCGCACGGATTTTCCCGCACAAAAGGGACATCCCGTGATTGCGGTGGAAATCGGTGCCCCGTCGGATACCGATATCAGCTTTGTCTTGGAAGCTGCTCATATTGTCAAGCGGGCAGGCGCCGATTTTATCACCATTCCCGATTCGCCGCTTGCCAAGACGCGGGCAAGCAGTATGATGATTGCCGCAAAGGTGCAGCGAGAGGCGGATATTGCGGTTATTCCGCATATTTGCTGTCGGGATCGCAACCAAATTGCAATAAAAGGAGACTTGATTGCCGGCAGCATCGAGGGGATTCATCATGCTTTGGCAATCACCGGAGATCCGATTTCCCGAACAGACAGAGATTTTGCCAAGAATGTTTTTGGCTTTAATTCCTATCAGTTGATTCACTTTATCCATGAGCTGAATGCGGAGGTTTTTGCGCAAGCACCCTACCATATTTGTGCCGCACTCAATACCGGGTCGGCAAATTTCGATGCCGAGCTGAACCGAGCCAAGGAGAAACGCTTAAACGGTGCCGATTGCTTTTTTACGCAGCCGCTTTTTTCCGAGCGAAATATTGCAAATTATCGGTTGGCGAAAAAAACGTTGGATTGCCCGGTAATGGCGGGAATCATGCCGCCGGCAGGATATCGCAATGCGTTGTTTCTCAACAATGAGGTGCCGGGGATTGATATTCCCGAGGACATTATCGCCGAGCTGGCGGACAAATCGGGTGCCGATGCCAAAGAGATTTGCCTGGCTTACAGTCGCTCAATCATCGACCGCATCGCCGAGGATTGTGACGGATATTATATCATGACGCCGATGAAAAAAATTGATTTTTCGGAGGAGTTAATTCATTATATCAATCAAAAAGCAAAAGAGGTATCACCATGTTACTAATCGGAGAAAAATTAAACAGCTCCATACCGAGCACGCTGGAGGCATTTCAAAGCCGAAACACCGATGCGGTTGTCGAGTTGATAAAAAAGCAGGAGTGCAGTGGCGCACATTATCTGGATATCAATACGGCGTTAACGGGAGAACAGGAAAACGACACCATGCGTTGGGTAATCGACTTGGTTTTCCGGCATTCCCGTTGTGACATCATGATTGATTCCCCGAATATCGAGGCAATCAAGGCAGCATTGCCCTATGCTCGGGAGCGAAAGGTGTTTATCAATTCCATCTCCACTGACAAGACTTATGAGGAGCTTCTGCCGATGATAAAGGAAAGCGGCGCATCGGTCGTCTGTCTGCCGATTGCGGGTCGGGAAATTCCCGCTCAATCGGCGGGAAGATTGCAAAATGCCGATTTACTGGTGGAAAAGCTGACTACGGCGGGAATATCCTCCGACAAAATTTACATTGACGTCTTGGCAGAAGCGCTTGCAACCGAAGAGAAAGCGGCGATAACCACGCTGCAAACCATCCGTGAAATGAAAGAAAAGCACCCCGCAGTACAGACGATTTGCGGCTTGTCCAATGTTTCGTTCGGCTTGCCGAAGCGCGCCAATTTGAATGCCGCATTTTTGGCAATGGCACTTTATTGCGGCTTGGATGCGGCAATCCTGGATTGCA
>CAZFQM010000051.1:0-8357 GCA_964520995.1 uncultured Oscillospiraceae bacterium | reverse complement strand
AACAATGCCGCTGTGATTTATTCCGGCAGCTGGGGCTGTGGAGAACAGCGCTTAACCAATGAAGCGGTGAGCGATGACTCTATGACCTATAACTATGCCGGCGGAGGCTGTGCCTATGCGGCGGGAGAGGGTGCAAAGGCGACGCTTTACTTTAAAGGAAGCAAGCTGAAGGTCATTCTGGGTTATTCTGCCGGTACTTTTAACATTTATTTGGACGGAGTCAAGATTGTAGAGAGAGCTGCGGCAAAAAATTTGGATGTTTCCGATCCGGATTCGGTGAACACCATTGCGTACAGTACAACCGAGCTGGATGCTTCTGCCGTTCATTCGGTTACGGTAGAGGATGTAGATGCCGGATGGGGTCGCTTGGTAGGCTTTATGGCAGAGGAGATTGTTGCCAATCCGCAAAAATATGTGGCAGAGCAGGCAGAAGGCTTTGTGAATGACAACGCCGACAGTATCGTCTATTCGGCGGGCTGGGGACACGGGGAGCAGCGCGACGTTCAAAGTGAGGCGGCAGGCGGCGGACGTGCCTACAGCGGCACCGGAGCAACCACGGCAACCTTTACTTTTACCGGAAACAACATTGCGGTGATTATGAGCAAGGGCGGACTTTGCGATATTTCGATTGACGGCAAAGAAGCGGTGTCGGTAGATACCTCTTCGGCGGGGTGGGCATCCACGGTGTTTGTCAAAAAAGGCTTGGCGAACGGAAACCATACCATTACGCTGACCAATCCGCAGGACGGAAACTGGATCTATTTGGAGGGCTTTGTTGTTTCCGACGGACCGGTACTGCTGGATCCGCGCGAGGTGGAAAAGGCATCCGGCTTTATCAATGACAATGATGCTCATATCGTCTTTGAGGGCGGCTGGGGATATGGTAATCGTGAAGAAAACGGACGGATTGAGAACGCAGATTATGCCGGTGGCGGATATGCTTATTTGGGACAATCGGCAGGTAGCGCAAAGCTGTCCTTTAAGGGTACCGAGATTACCGTTTTAATGGAGAAAAAAGCGGGCAACGGCTTTGTGGATATTTTCTTGGACGGTAAGCAGGTCTATAGTCAGGATGATGATTCCGGTGCTTGGAACACCAATACGACCGGAGATAAAGACCCGAATTTCGCCGTGTTCTCTCAAAAGGGATTGGCGAATACGATTCATACCATTGAGGTACGCAATGCAAATCCATATGGGTACGGATGGATTTATCTTACCGGCTTTTTGACCGACGGAGAGGCGGTTGATTATACGGAGCCGTCTGTTCCGGAAATACCCGAGGAGCCGGAGAATCCCGAAAAGCCTGAGTCCCCCGATACTCCGGAATCGCCGGAGGATTCGGAAACGCCTGAGAAACCGGAAAATACGGAGAGTACCGTTTCTTCGACCGAAGCGGGTAACAATCCCGATACCAAGGTCACACTGCCGATGCTGGCGGTATGCAGTATGCTTACAGCTTTCGGGGTTGGCTTACTGTTGAAAAAACGAACGGAATAATTATCGGAAGCACTTTATAAAATTGAAATCAAACCGGCAGGTCTGTCTGATGACAGACCTGCCGGTTTTTGTCTGTTTATTTGGCGTGAGTTGATGTAAAGCGGGCAAGTCGGGGCGTTTTTACGGTTCTCCGCCGGTAAGAGAGAACATCTGCCTAAAATCCATATTATATTTATAAAAATCTATGGTATTCGGTGGGGGTGAAAGTTTACAATAGCATTAGAAAGGGAGCGTCTGCGGAAATCTCTTTCGGTTATTTTGATGAAAAACTGCCGAGGGGGGAAAAACAGCCTCTCTGCGGTATAACAGAAAGTGCAGGTTGATGATGATGAAAAAGGGAATCAGCTTTTGGTCATTTCGGGAACCGTCCTTGAAAAAATGCTTTCAGCTGGCAAAGGCTGCTGGTTTTGACGGCGTAGAGGTTGTATTGGATGAGACGGGAGAAATCACACCGGAATCCACACGGGAAGAATTGGAGGCTATTCTGGAAACGGCACGGCAGGAGGGAATCTCTCTGTACAGCGTGGCAAGCGGCTTGGGCTGGGTATACCCGCTGACCGACAATGACCCCGCGGTTCGTGCCAAAGCAGAGTATATCATAAAAAAGCAGATTGACACCGCCGCGATTTTACAATGCGAAACCATTTTGGTTGTTCCCGCCGTGGTAACCGAGGAGGTTTCCTACGAGGTCGCTTACGAAAGAGCGCTGGAAAAGATTACGCAATTGGCGGCTTATGCCGAAAGCAAGGGCGTTACCATCGGTGTGGAAAATGTTTGGAACAAGTTCCTGCTTTCTCCGCTTGAGATGAAGCAGTTTATCGATCAGGTGGGAAGCCCCTATGTTAAGGCGTATTTCGACGTCGGAAACGTGATACAGACCGGCTATCCCGAGCAATGGATTCGGATTCTCGGCGATCGGATTGCAAAGGTGCATTTTAAGGATTACCGCTTCGCTGCGGGTACCACCTGCGGCTTTGTGGATTTGCTCAGCGGAGATGTCAATTATCCCGCGGTCATGGAAGCTTTCCGTGAGGTGGGATATGACGGCTGGGTGACAGGTGAGCTGACCCCCTATCCGCATTATCCCGAGGCATTTTTACATATTGCTTCTCAGGTGATGGGCGAGATTATATCCGAAAAGTAAAATCGAGCAGGATTGTGCACATCGAGCGGTGTTTGCCGAGCAGGATGATGCCGAAATTTGCAGATCGAACAAGGCTGACGGAGGAATGAGTATGAAAACAAAAAGAGCTTTGCAAAGCGTGTTTGCGTTTCTGTTGATAGGATGTCTGGCTGCTTGCAGTGGAACAAAGGGCGGAACCGGCTCGGTCGGCAGTACCGGCTCCGATGCTGTGAGCGATACTGTAACCGACACGGTAAGTACGCCGGAAGATACGGCAAATTCGGATAAAAACGACGTCGAGTCGACGTCGGACGATCCCTCCGGTTCCGCTTCAAATGCCATCGGTACAACCAAGAGCGAAGCGGGCAACAAGCCCTCTTCGGGAACAAACGAAAAGGAGAAGGATGTTATGAAAGCATCTGATTATATTTTAGACAAATCGGTATTCGCCACGCGATACCGTAACAAAGGCTTTGAGGTCTACAATGATTACGGTCGTTGGATGATGATTCCCGCATATGCAGACGAAATGGATCAGGAGCTGCTGCAAAAATCGCTCAAGGAGCAGAAGCTCGGCTCTCTGTATTATCCGCCGGTGGACGGTGACAGCATGATCGTCGGAGAATGGGGCTTGGCGTTCTTGGGCTTGGACGGAAGCAACTCGGCGTTCGGCTTGAAAATCGAGAATGCAGGCTGGAAAAATTATAAACCCTCCTCCCGCAAGGATGCGCTGGGACGGATTAAGAATTGGCTGTTTACGAATTTTTCGGCTTACCCCTATAACCTCGCGGTGGGAAAAAAGGATATCAGCAGTATCAACGGACATACCTTCTGGGAGCATTATGCCGGAGAGTTCGGCTTTGATTATATCGGCGCCGAGATCGGTGAGTCGGTTGCTTCTCATCAGACCCACATGGCGTTTGTACGAGGCGCCGCCCGTCAGTACGGCAAGGTCGGCTTGATGTATTTCTCCAACTGGATGGAGGGTCGCATCGGAACCTACCAGCGAGTTTCCTCCTGGGGTGAGTACGGTGCACCGAGCTACGGTCATTCCATGAACTTGATTGAGCGCGCTTTCCTGATGTCCTATATGGGCGGCGCGGGAAGCTTCACCTTTGAAGCCGCCGCACAGCTTGCCTTTTACGGTCGGGATGACCTGGATGCCAACGGCTTGTATTCTCTGACTCCCTATGGTGAGATGATGCAGAAGATGACGGCATTCAGCACCGAAAATCCGAACATCGGTTACAGCTATACACCGATCGGCATTGTACTGGATCGGTATCACGGGCTGATGAACATTGCGCCGTTGCGCTCTGTCGGTTGCAAGGACGGAAGCTTCGGCTACTTCGACCTGAACAACGGCGATCAGATGAACATTGATTTGATCACCATGTATTTCCCCTACGGCTTCTTTACCCGCGGCGATACCACAATCTACGGTTCTCCGAATCGGGAAAGCACCTATCAGGTCAACAACGCCTATGGTGACACCTGCGATTTCCTGTTGCAAAACGCTTCGCAAAAGGTACTTAACAGCTATCCTTGCTTGTTGCTGTCGGGCAGTATCAGCTTTTCCTCCGCAGAGGTGGCTCGTTATGAAGAATATGTAAAGCAGGGCGGTACGTTGCTTATGAACACCGCTTATCTGAAATATTTCCCGCGCTATCAGAGCAAGTTCAGCGGAAAGTCGGGTCAGAGCATTGCCGACGGCAAGGGTGAGGTTATTGTATACGGTCCCGATTACAGTGTTACGGGCTTGGATGGCATCCTGCGCGAGCAGATTAACAAGCACATCCCGTTCCGTTTCTCCGAGGATGTGCAGTATCTGGTCAATGTCACCGAAAGCAGCTTGATTGTGACGGTCATCAACAATGACGGAATCGAAAAAGCGCATTATGAATATCCCACGGTGGATGAGTCGGCGGCAAAAGAGCTTACCATTACCTATACCGGTGACCTGCCGATTAAATCGGTAAAGGAGCTTTTCTACGGTAAGGCGGTACAGCGAAGCGGAAATACGGTAAAGGCCTCCCTGGAGGCGGGCGGATACCGCGTTTTCGAGTTTGTGTTTGATTAAGGCTTTAAGCGGAAATATTTCCCTCTGCGGCATTTTCTGCCGCAGAGGGTTAGCTTGCTTTTGACTACAAAAGGAGAGCATGGAATGAATAAAATAAAGATTTATTGGAAAAATGCAGTCGGTAAGGGAAGAATTTGGGTGTCGCACGGAAGCTTGACGGCACCCTGTGAAGAGATATGCGGGAACACGGTCGAGCTGGATTTCGCAACGGCTGCTGTTGACTTAGGCCCCTTTGCCACCATTGTACACGTGGATGCGGGAGAGGCTCCGTTTAGCTTCTTTTTACGGGATGTATCGGCGCAATGCCCGATCTACCTGCCTGCCTGCGGTGCGGTTGTCACCACGGCGGAGGATTGTCGCGGCTATGACGAGATTGTATCGGAGATTTTAAGTCGCGGCGCAAAATCAAAAAAAGAACAGGTGGAGTCGCTGGAGGAATACAGCTACGAGCAAGCCGCAGAGGAAACACGGGATTTAATCTGTCCTGCCTGGCTCGGCGTTTCAAAGGATATGCGCATCTTCCAGATCGGCTTGCGGGGCAGACCCTACGACGATCGCTTCCAAACCTTGGACGAGATAAAGCCGATGTTTTTCTCTTTGCCGCATACCAAGGAGCAGCTGCCGGAGTTTGAGGGAAATGAGTACATCCATTATTGGCTCACCGGACGCGGCGTCGGCTGCAGAGAGCATATCTCCAGACGGCTGGAGGAGGGCTATCTGCCGATTTTGCAGATGGCAGATGACGATGAGGGAGTTATTTACCACTCCACCTATTTTGCCACCATGGAAAAAAGCCCGTATGACACCGAGCACCTGCGCGGAACGGATATGTATGTAGCCGATTCCTGCGGTATGGGATATATGCACACCCCCGAGCAACAGAAGAAAACCGAGGCAATGCTGCATGAGGAGCTTTTCCGTGAGGAAGAGGTGGTCTTATTCCTTCGCGTGGTTGCGGAGAACACCAAAAAAACGCCTGCATACGGCTTTTTGAGAATGCCCGACCCATTGCCGAAATGGAGCGATCAGGCGGCTCCCGAGGTTGCAGAGCGGACAGAGCTGGACACCGAGGCGGGCTTCCTTTGCTTTGCGTTGAGCGGACGTGTTTGCGTGACGGGAACACTTGACGGAAAGCCGATTCCGTCCATCGAAACGGCGGTTTTGATTCCTCCGGGCGGAAAGGTCGTTTTTGAGTTTAAAATTCCGCACACGCCGATTTCTCGGGAACGTGCTACCGCTTTGGCGGCGGTCTCCTTTGAGGAAAAGCTGGAGGAAGCAAAGGCGTTTTGGAAAAACGAGCTGGCGGGAATGGCGAAGCTGGAGCTTCCCGAAAAGAGAATCGAAGAGATGATCAAGGCCGGCCTGTTACATATGGATATCGGATTTTTCGGAAAAAATCCGGACGGTCCGACGGTGCCGATCGTCGGAAGATATACCGCAATCGGCTCGGAAAGCTCGCCCTGTATCCAATTTTTGGATTCTCTCGGCATGCGTGAGGCGGCAACTCGTTCGTTGCAATTCTTTGTGGAAAAACAGCATGAGGACGGCTTTATCCAAAACTTCGGCGGGTATATGCTGGAAACCGGCAGTACGCTTTGGTGCATGGGTGAGCATTGGCGGATGACCCGTGACACCGCTTGGTTGGAGGCAACCCGCGAATGTATCATCAAGGCGGCGGATTATCTGATTCGCTGGCGGGAGGATAACCTGGATGAAAGCCTAAAGGGCGGCAACGGCTACGGGATGATCACCGGAAAGGTCGCCGACCCCGAGGATCACTTCCATTCCTTTATGCTTAATGCGGGAGCATATGCCGGCTTGAGAAGTGCGGGAGAGATGCTGGCAGAATGCTGTCCCGATGCGGCACGGAAATATACCGAGACAGCGGCGGAGATGCGGGAAAACATCCGCGAATCCTTTATCCGTTCGATGGAGATTTCTCCTGCGATTCCCAACTCGGACGGAACCTGGAGTCGTTCCTTTGCACCTTGGAGCGGACATCCCGGCCCGATCTGCCTTTATGCAGAGGGTGGCATGGCGTTTACCCACGGCAGCTTCACGCTTCGTGACCTGCTCGGTGCAAACTACCTGGTGCTGCAGGGCGTTATCGACCCGAACGAGCCTATCACAGAGGAAATTTTGGCGTTCTATGCAGAGCTGATGACCATTAACAATGTTGCATACTCTCAGCCTTATTACAGCGTGCACCCTTATATTCAGCTGATGCGCGGAGAGGTGAAGCTGTTCTTGCAGGAATTCTACTGCGGCTTTGCAAGCTTGGCAGATCGGGAGACCTACAGCTTCTGGGAGCATTACTTCCTGGCAAGCCCGCACAAGCTTCATGAAGAGGGCTGGTTCTTAATGCGCTGCCGCTGGATGCTGGCGTTGGAGGAATATGACAAGGAAAAGCTCAACCTCCTTGCAGGCGTGCCGCGGGCATGGCTGGAGGACGGCAAGCGAATTGCCGTAGAGCATATCAAGACCTATTACGGCGATGTCAGCTTTACGGTGGAAAGCCACTTGCGAAGCGGTAAGGTTCATGTCACCGTTGCGCTGGACGGCACCGGCTTCCCGCCTGCTAAGGCTGTTACGATAAGAATACCTCATCCGAACGGCTTGAAGGCGAAGCAGGTGACCGACGGACAATATAACCCGTTGACCGAAACCGTGACCCTGAAGCATTTTTCGGGCAAAACGGAATTCGATATGATGTTTTAAATGATTCTGAAAAGAAGAAAGAGGGATTTACAATGGATTTTATGAGTACAGTAGAGGAGTCCATGCTGGAGGGCTTCTATCCCGAGGGCTGGGACATGGCAAAAATTGACGCTTGCTGTGAAAAAGGCGTTGAAAGAGAGGGCTTCTGGCATCCGGATTTTCAGCCGATTGCCTGTGAGGACCTGGGCGATTTTAACACGCTGATGGGACACGAGATTGCAATGCAGATTAAAAAATCCGCCGAAAAGGGCGAAAAGCTGGCGATGATTCTGCCGGTTGGCCCGATGGGAATGTATCGCTGGGCGGTATTCTTCTTAAAGGAGTGGCAGGTATCTTGTGCGCACGTTACCACCTTTAACATGGACGAATGGTGCGACAAGGACGGAAACACGTTGCCCAACACCAGCACCGCTTCCTTTGAGTACAGCATGAAAAAGGCGTTCTTTGAACCGCTGGGCGCACTTACCGTTCCGCCCGAGCAGCGTAATTTTGCGACAAAGCAGAATCTGCCGACCTATCCCGAAAAGCTTGCGGCACTGAAAAAAGAGGGTGCTCGCCTGGTATTGGTGTTCGGTATCGGACGGATGTGCCACATTGCATTCTGGGAGCCGCACTTTGCTGCCGAGTATGCAACCGATGAGGAATGGAAGAAGCAACCTTACCGTTTGGCTGCTAAGCTGCATCCGCTGACGGTGGAGCAAAACGCAATCACCAGCTTCCGGAGCCGTACCACTTTAGTGCCCTGCCGCGCCAACACAATCGGTCCCGGCTTGTTCCTGCAGGCGGATTACATTATCGGCGGCGCAGACGGTGCTTTGGGTCGTGGCATGGGCTGGCAGGGAATGAGCTTCCTGACCACGTTGCATTACGGACCCGACCGTCACATCACATCGACCTATATGCCGACCATGCCGGGCAAGCTGTTCTATCTCAAAG
>CAZFQM010000050.1:0-8542 GCA_964520995.1 uncultured Oscillospiraceae bacterium | reverse complement strand
TAATAGGTGTTCGATACATTTAGGTAGATGAGCAAGCCCGCGATATTATCGTTGTTAAGCTCATCGAAAACCTTTTTTTCACTCTTGGGGTCAAATTGAGAAAATTTGATGGTCAGAAAGATGCCCTGCTTTTGTGCAACCGATTGAACGCCGTCGATAATTTTGGCAGCTTCGTCATCCAGGGTGTGAAGCAGAAAAATGACATTACGGTTTTTTTGCTTATTCAGATTGGAAAAATATGTAACATAGGTTCCCGAGCCGGCGATTCGCTTGACCATAGAAAGCCCCGCCAGGGCGTTCAGTGCCTGCTGTACCGGCACACGGGAGGTTTGATATTTTTTTGCCAAGACCTCCTCGGTAGGGAGTCGTTCCCCCTCGGAATAATTTCCGTTGATAATGTTTTTCTTCAAGTCGTTAAAAATAATTTCGTATTTTTTCATAGCAACGGTCGAAAACGGAGAGAAATGCTTCCTCTCACAGAAAAGACCGTACCACCTTTCAATGCTGTGATAATGTAATATATCAAATTGAAATATATTACAAAATCAGTATACCCCATTTTCTCGAAAAAGTCCAGTAATAAAAACAATTTTTTATAAATTGAGCAATTATATCATCATTTTACATACAAATATGTATTACTGATTTCATAGGTCTGCATTTGGATGTTACATTTGCTTTACCGAAAGTCGAAGCAGATGCTTCATAGAGAACAATATAATTTATATACCGAAAGGAGAACAGGTGTGAGCCGACAGAGCTTGCATCCGAAACACATGAAAACATTGATTTTATCCGATATTCACAGCAATATCGACGCACTGCTTGCCATTGAGGAAAAGGAAAAATCCTGGGACGAGCTGTATGTTTCCGGCGATATTGTGGATTACGGCTTCTTTCCCCGCGAGGTCATTGCTTGGCTGAAGAAGCATCGTGCCCACGTGGTAATGGGAAACCACGATGCCCATATTTTAAGATTGCTGGCGGAACAGCCGAAGCCGGATATGGAGCAGCCCTTTTCCTTTGCTCAGTATAATATTTCTCTGCTTCGGGAGGAGGAAATCGCCTATTTGAAGTCGCTGCCTGCACAGCTGGAATTTGTGCTTGACGGCGTGCCCTGCCTGATGACCCATTCCTATACAAACGGTTATGACCTTGTATACAATCAAACACAGTTCCAAGCCTTTTGGGAGGAGCACGTCACACAGCATCCGACCGATTGCCCGAAAAAGCTTTTGCTGTTCGGTCATACTCATCGGGGTGCGATATGCAGCATCGGTAACGGAATGACCTGGATGAATCCCGGTTCGGCATCCTATCGCAGAAACGATGACCCCGACAAGGAGGCTTCCTATATCATATCGGAGGACGGCGTAATGGAGGTTCGCCATGTCCCCTACCCGAGAGAGCATCTGTATCAAATGGTGCGGGATTTGAACCTAACACCCGCAGAGCGCAGACACGGCACCTTCTTCTATGGACCTTACCCCTATTTCCAGCCGATTGAAGCGTTCCAAAATGTCGATTGATTTAAACAAAGATAACAGTGTAGGAGAGGTGTGCGGAAAATGATGGAAGGTTGTAAGCTGCTTCAGCGGCGAATCGACGAGCTGAGGCAGGCACTGCGGAAAGACCCGTCGGCAACAGGATGGGAATATTGCATTGCGCAGGCAGGACAAGCTCATGCGCCGGAATCGGGCTTTTCTCCGGTGACGGGACGCTTGTTTCAGGCGGCGGAGGGTCATGACGTTTGGCTGAGAACCGCTTATCGGACACCGACCGAGATTGCGGGCTTGTCGGTGCGAGAAAGTCGCTTTTATTTAACGGCTAACACGATTGCGAACCCGGTGGATATGTATGTCAACGGAAAAACGGTGATGTCGGTGCCGTTTTGGGCAGACTTTACCCGCCCCGAGATTTTGTTGGCGGAGCAGGCGACCGATACCGACTTTGAGATTGAAATTTGCCTGCGTGCAAGCTATCCGCTGGCGGCACGTGGAATTGATTTCCTGCCCTGGTTTGATATCGAGGCGGTGGACGAGCTGCTGTTTTCGATGACCGCCCTACAGCAGGAATGCCGCTATCTTGCGGAGCTTGCGGGGGCGGAGCACTGCCTTGCCACGGTTGACGCCCTGCTGACCGAAAAAGCGGGCGAGGTCTCTTTTGCCGAGATGCAGAAGCTGCTCGATGCCGCACATTGCTTGCTGGAACCGCTTCGGGATATCGCAAAGCGGCACACGGTTCATGTCATCTCCCATGCACATATTGACATTGATTGGCAATGGGACCGAGAGGACACCTATAACGTTTGCCAAAATGATTTTTCCACCATGACAAGCTTGATGGAGCAGTTCCCCGACTTTAAGTTTTCTCAGAGTCAGCCCTGCTTGTATCAATTTGTGAAAGAGCAAAATCCCGCCTTGTTCGAGCGGATTCGGGAACGGGTTGAAGCGGGGCAATGGGACGTTTCCAATGCCGTGCGTTGGACGGAATCCGATTTGAATATGCCGGAGGGGGAGTCTATCGCCCACAGTATTCTCTACGGAAGCCGCTTTATTCGCGAGGAATTCGGCAGATATCCGACGGTGTGCCATGAGCCGGATGCCTTCGGGCACCCCGAAACCATGCCGCAGATTTTATCCAAAAGCGGCGTCAATGCCTATTTCCATATGCGCGGCGATGCGGAGAATATTCTGCACCGCTGGGGCTTGTCGGAACAGCATGAGGTGCTGGCGGTTGCCGACCAGTATAAGGGTGTGTTGGATCCCGCACGGATGATCTCCAATGTTTTGCGGTATATGAAATACCCCGAAACAGATTGCTCTTTGTTTATGTTCGGAGTAGGAGACCATGGTGGCGGGCCGAGTAGACGGGATATCCGTAAAATACAGCGCTTAAACGAGATGCCCGGAATGCCGCATTTGCTTCATTCCTCCATGGAGGACTTTTATCAGGCGGTACGCCGAAAGGGAAATACCGACAAGCTTCCGTGGTATAAGGGAGAGCTGGGGCCGGTGTTTGAGGGCTGTTATACGACCCACAGCGATATCAAAATGTGGCACCGTCGCTTAGAAAGCCTGGTGCTTCAAGCGGAGTTTCTGCAGGCGATGGAGCAAAGTAGGGGAAAGAAATCGGATACCGCCCTGTTGGAAAGTGCCTGGAAGAAGCTGTTGACATTGCAATTTCATGATACCGTTTGCGGCTGTTCGGTGGCGGATACCTATCGAAGAGCCTGCGCGGAGGCGGAGGAGCTTTGCAACCTGCTGGAGGATTATCTCAAGGCGCAAATCGAGGTTTCGGAGGAAAATTGCTTTATTACAGTGTCGAACCTGCTTCCGTTTACCAGAACCGAGCCGATTCTGCTGGCAGGAAAGGGCGGCATGACTCTTCATACCTTGGAGGGCGAGCCGATTCCGACACAAACAATCGGAGAGGATTTGCTGTTTGTTCCTCAGCCGATTCCGTCGGGCGGACAGTGCTGCTATCGATTGGCGGAGCGGGAGACCTCTACTGTCAACGAAGCGGTTGAACCCACTCTTCGCGACGGCTGGTTTGAAACCGATTTCTTCCGCCTGCGTTTTGACCCGAGCACCGGAATTTTGGAAAGATTGTTTGATAAGCAGAGCGGGAAAAAGTATATTTATTCCCGTGACTATACGCCGGAGCCGTTCAACGGATATTCGTTCCAGTTTGACAATAATTTGTTCAGTGTAGATTATGAAATGCCGCATCCACGCCGTTCAGCATGGGTGTTGGGACCGATCTACCGCAGAGAGAATCTGTTCGAGGGAGAAATGAAGCTGATTTCTTCGGGAGAAGTGGCGGATATTTTGGAAATACGCCGCAATGTTAGTCATTCGACGATTACACAGCGGGTGGTCATCTATAAACATCTGCCGCGGATTGATTTTGACCAAGAGGTGGATTGGCAGGAGCAATCGGCGCAGGGCAAGCTTGCCCCGATGCTGACGATGCATTTTCATCCCGAGCTGAGCGGCGCCATTACGGCAAGTCGGGAAATTCCGTTCGGCGTTTCCAAATCGGGCGCCAACGGCGAGACACACGTTTGCCTGCGGTGGGTGGATGTGTCGGACGAAAACGGCGGCTTTACCGTGGTAAATGACAGCAAGTATGGCTGTGCGGTAAACGGAAGCACCCTGACGATGCACTGTATTCGAACCCCCTATCATCCCGACCCCGACCCTGCACGCGGAGACCATCATTTTCGTTTTGCGCTTTATCCTCATCTCGGTGCTTGCGATGATATGGAAGCGACCCGATTGGGGAAAAGCTTTAATGCCGCGCTGACGGTCGTGTCGGGGCAGAAGCGGACAGAACAGACAGCTCCTGTTCGTTTGTCGGAGGGTGATGCTGTGATTAGCACCGTCAAGGCGGCGTATTGCGGCGAGGGATTGATTGTTCGGTTGTATACCACGTCGGCACAGGCGGTTCCGTTCCGATTGGAGGCATATGCACCGATTCGTTCCGCACAAGAGGTTTTGATCACCGAGGATCGACCGACCGAGCGGGAATTTGCCGTAAACGGCAATGAAGTGGCGGGTACCTTGCAGGCGGGAGAAATTCTGACGTTGCAGCTTACCTTTGCCGAGGAAAAATAGGAAGCACGCCGATAAATCGGATTGCTTCGTAATGATTCTGTTAAAAAACGCACCCGAGAGCCAACGGCTCTTGGGTGCGTTCTGCTTGTAACGGTTATTTTTTTGTTGTTTTAAAATAGTCGATGAGTCGAATTTCGTCCGATATTTTCTCACCGATATCGAAAAGATTTACTTTTTCGCCGTCGATGTCAAAGGCGTTCATGAGCTTTCTGTCCTGCGTGTGAAGCTCAAAGGGCAACACGCCGAAGGCTTCCAGCTCGGAATGCTCGAGGATAAAAATCGAGTTATCCTCAATGGTATTTGACCAAATGCCGTTGTTGCAGAGATTTATCTGCGTTTTTCCGCCGTTTATTGATTTCAGCGCACAACCGGGTCCCTCTGTTTTGTAGCCGTCAAGATAGATTTCGGAATGGTCATTTAACAGCTCGATTTCACCCCGTTCAATGTTCAGGTTGCTTGCGAACACGCGCTGACCGTGGAATTCGTAGGGAAGAACCGCCGAGAATACGGGACGATACCCTCTTTTCAGCCAGCCGCTTTGGGCGTAGGAGCCGGAGGTCATAAAGCAGTTGTCGATGTAAACGGTACTGCCCTCCACCGTGTTAAAGTACATGGCGAGGAAGGGAAGGTAGATGTCGGAGAAAACCACATCTCTCTTGGCAGAATGCTTGAACGCGCGGGCGTATCCGTACATCTGCTCGTGTGTAAACAGGTTTTCGAGAAACAAGGGCGTATCTGCCGCTTCGCAGATGTCAAACACCGCTTCTACTTCGCCTGTGATAAGCTCAATGCCCGACGCCATGTTTGCGTACATAAAATCAACGATTTGGACCGAGCGCGGGATTTTTACGGTGTCGGTGATCAGATACTGTCCCTTTCCGAATAGGATGATCGGCTTTCCGCTGTCCATGGCAGCTTGGATTGCCCGGGTGGAATCGGTCACGCCGTCACCGACCGCACCGAAGTCATCCACGATCGCATAATTTTCATCGTAATTTTTAATTTTCTTTTCGGGGAGCGGCTCATGCTTTAATAACGAATCGGCACGGTTGCGGTAGACGTGGTTTCCCGTCATGTCGCCCGTAACGACCGCATCCTCGTCATAAAGATAATATCTTCCGTTTCTCGACTTGCGCAGGGAGAAAGCGGGAATCGCTCCCGTGTTCATTCTTCTTGCAATCACGGTGGCATCGGTCGCAGTCATTCCGGCGATTCGGTTGCCCGATACATCGACATCCTCCAAAAGGATCGGACTTGTCCAGCCCGAATCGAAGCCGTAGTCAAAGCCGCTGATTTTTATGTTGCGGAATACGCCCTCACTTCCGATATCAAAGTAGACGCCGCAATGACCACCCTGCGCCTTGATAGTCACGTTTTCCATTCTGCCGAGATTGGAGGAGATATAATACACGCCGATTGCCTTGTCATTTCCCGTACCGCAATCAATTGTGAGATCCTTTACGGTGTTTTGCATGGCGGAGTTGGTGCTCTCCGCTTGGTCATAGGGCTTGGAGGCGGTGTTGAGACAGAGAACCGGCTTTAATTCCTCTTGGAAGCCTGCGGCATGGTCGTCCAGCTTGATGATCGTGTTTTCCATGTCTTCACCCAGGAAATGGATGTTTCGACACATTTCGCATTTGTAACACTCCCACGATTGTGCATTTACGTTTTTTAAGCTGTAGGTGATAGTGTCACTGATGCGATAAACGCCCTTGGGAAAATAGATAAATCTTGCCTCCGGGATGAATTCCGGAAAGGTAATTCCCATCTTACCGTCCCAAACGCGGGCTGCCTCCAAACCGATATGCGCATCGCGTGTCAGGTTGTCGCTCATCATCAGGAGCTTTTGCTTGGTTTCTTCGTAGTTGATTGCGAAATCCTTCAGTACGTCGTCAAAGGCTTGTATCAAAGCTTTGGTGCAATCCAGCTTTCCGGTGGGGTCGGCGTTGTAGGGCGGCTTGGTGACATCGATTATATTTTTGCATTCTTTTGGATATTTCATTTTCGGCACATCCTTCCGTTTTTCTTTAGTATAACAAAAGCAGGAAAAATGTAAATGGCAAAAAGGCGTATCAATATGGAAAATAGTCGGATAAAAAAGGCGGTTGCGGCGGGGAAAGCTGCTTATATCGTTGCGTTAAAGGCTTTGCGCTCGATTGCCAAATCAATGCATTCCCACTTTTCGCCCATTAGGGAATATTCCTCCGAGGGACGGTCGGGTCGCTCGGAAAAGCCGATTGAGCGGTAGCAATGATAGGCAGAGGGATTGTTGGAAAAGACACCGAGAGAGACTCTTTCTACGTCGTACTTCTCAAACGCAAGCTGTAGCCCCAAACGGAGCATGGCTTTTCCGCAGCCTGTTCCGCGTCGGGTGGGATTGATAATGATAAAGCCGAAGCGAAGCTCGTCGTAACGGTCGGGCAGGGTGCGTAGGGTGAAAAAGCCGATCGGCTCGGTGGTGTCAAGGGCGATAAACGGCATCACCGTTTCGGTAAAGGCAAATGCCTGCACGGAAGCGGGATAGTCGCCGAGCCTGCCTGCCGTCCACTGATAAAAGGACTTTTCGCTTTGGCACCAGGACAGCACTTCAGCCGCATCGGTGGGGTAATAGGGTCTCAATTTTATCATAGGCTTGCCCCCGCATATTTGTATTTCAGACCTTGATACATATCGGTCAGCGTTTGGCTGCAAAGCTCCTCACTCCAATCGTAAAAGCCGGTGGCGATCATCGTCGCGATGCCGTGCACATACGCCCACATTTCCAGGTGGAATAAGCGAGCCTGCTCCTGCGAGATGCCGACCTGCTTTGCAATCATGTCGATGAGCATCTCTCTTCCCTCGTCGAACCGATTCTTGTCCTCGTTTGTTCGGTCACGCAGGAAAAGAAGCTTAAAAAGCTCCTTTTCTTCCCTTGCAAAACGGATGTAAGCCATGCCGTTTGCCTTGTAGGGCGGATATTTTTCGCTTTCCATTTCCTCCCGCAGGCGGGTCAGATGCAGCTCGTTCGCCGCTTGGGTGACGGCGTTGTGCACGTCCGCCATGTTTTCGAAGTAGCCGAAGATCGGCTGAGAGGAGGTTCCGAGCTTGACTCCCAGCGCGCGTGCGGTGACGGCGGAGATTCCTTTCTCCCGCGTTAGGTCGAGGGCGGCGTTTTGGATTTCCTCTTTGGTGAAGATAAATTTTCTGGGCATGAGGCACCTCACATATAAAATGACCATTGTAATATTACATACGTTTTTATTATAACCGTTTGACATCACCCTGTCAACCGAGTGATTTGTCGGAAAAAGCAGCCGCTTGTTAACAAACTTTTTGCTTTTTGTGAATTGTTCGTTAATAACATTTCGGTACAATAGTATCAACAGCCATAAACGGGAGGAAGAAAAGACATGAAAAAGGTTTTGAATTTCGGTTCTTTGAATATTGATTACGTATATACGTTGGAGCATTTTGTGCGGGCGGGAGAAACGATTGCCTCAAGCAACCGCGACGTTTTTGTCGGCGGTAAGGGGTTGAATCAATCAATTGCCTTAAAAAGTGCCGATGCGGAGGTTTTCCATGCAGGCGCGGTCGGAACGGCAGACGGAGACATTCTGATTGAAGCGTTAGCCTCCCGCGGGGTCAACATCGAGCTGGTCAAGCGGGTAGATGCGCCCAGCGGTCATGCCATTATTCAGCTTGAGGAAAGCGGCGGAAATTCCATCATTTTGTACCCCGGAGCCAATCATCTGATTACCGAGGAGCAGATTGATGCTGCTTTGTCCGATTTCTCGGAGGGTGACTATTTGGTTTTGCAAAATGAGATTAACAACGTGGATATCATCATGCGGAAAGCAAAGCAAAAAGGAATGCTGATTGTATTTAACCCCTCCCCGATGAGCCAAGAAATTTTTCATCTGCCGTTGGAGCTGGTGGATTACTTC
>CAZFQM010000049.1:0-8594 GCA_964520995.1 uncultured Oscillospiraceae bacterium | reverse complement strand
ATAGGAGCCTGCAACCAGAACATTGGCACCTGCTTTCAGGCAAAGCGGCGCGGTCAAATCGGTAATGCCGCCGTCTACCTGAATATCCAACTCCTTGCCCAATCGGTCGGCTTCCTGCCGTAGGGCTGTGATTTTCGGCAGCATATCCGCCATAAAGCTTTGTCCGCCAAAGCCCGGCTCCACCGTCATCACCAATGCCATATCAATCTGCTCCAAATAAGGGAAGAGCGCCTCTGCCGATGTGGCAGGCTTTATGGCGATTCCGGCCTTGACACCCAGATCACGTATTTTTTGCAACACCGCCTCAGGCTGTTCAACCGCTTCCAGGTGAAAGGTCAGCATATCCGCACCTGCCTTTACAAAAGGCTCCGCATAAGCCATCGGATCGCTGATCATCAAATGAACATCCATAAAAAGCGCTGTTTTTTTATTAAGGCTGTTCAGCACCGGAACACCCAGGGAAATATTCGGCACGAAATGGCCGTCCATCACGTCAATATGCAACATATCTGCACCGGCGCGCTCCATTTTCAACGCCTCGTTACCTAAATCGGCAAAATCAGCCGCCAATACAGAAGGGGAAATTTTTATCATAAAAGTAGCATTGTAATCTTGTCAAGCTGCGACAAAATAACGCTATCTCCCACCTTTCTCTCATCATCTTATCGGGATATCCGCCGATTTACGTCCTTTTTCGTCCTTTTACCCGGACGGCAAAGCAACAGATATACCGATAATATTTTAACCTATTTTTTCAATATAGTCAACAATAATATGTGAACAATCCATCTTGACCGAAATCGGGATGCGGATTATAATAAAAAGCAAACGGCTCGGAAGCGGATTTTTCTACCGTTCCGGGCATTTTTTTACGGTAGAACCCATTTCACAAAAGCAAAGGATGTTTGATAAAATGGATTTGGCAAAAACAGTATTGTTCCAGGTGTGCATTATGCTTATTTTGATTGCCGTCGGCTTTTTCGCATACAAGGTCAAACTGGTAAATGAGGTCGGTCAAAAGCAGCTTTCCAATTTTTTATTGTATATCGTCATGCCCACCGTGATTATCAACGCCTATCATAAAGAATTCCAAGCCGAGCTGCTGAGCGGTCTGCTGTGGTCCTTTGCGCTGGCGGTCATCAGCCACCTTATCGCCATCATTGCTTCCTACCTGCTGTTTCGCAAAAAGGAGGGCGACCGACAAAACGCAATCAACCGCTTTGCCGGGATATATTCCAACTGTGCCTTTATGGCACTCCCGCTGATTCAATCCCTGCTGGGAGATACCGGCGTTTTCTATGCCAGCGCCTACATCACCGTCTTTAATCTGCTTTCCTGGACACACGGCATCTTTTTGATGTCCGGCTCCGCAACTCGCAAGGATATCAAAAAAGCCTTGCTGTCGCCGGTCGTTATCAGCGTTGTGGTGGGCTTAATCATCTTCTTCCTGCAAATCCCGATTCCGAAGCTGATTTCCACGCCGATTGAATATTTATCGGCAATCAACACCCCGCTTGCCATGGTGGTGGCAGGTATTGCCATTGCACAAACGAATATCCTGTCCGCCTTTTCCGACTTGAAAATATACGCCGTGACAGCGGTGCGCAATCTGCTGATTCCGCTAATCATGTTGCTGATTCTGCGCTTGCTGCCGTTAGATGACACGGTACTGCTTTGCAATCTCATCGAAACGGCTTGCCCCACCGCCGCAGTCTGCGTCATGTTTGCGACAAAGTACGATCTGGATGCCGCATACGCCTCTAAAATTATGGCGATGACCACCGTGTTATCGGTCATCACGATTCCGATTGTCGTATTTCTGTTTCAGCTTGGCAGATAACTTATCGACCTAAATGCTCCTATGGCAGTTGCTTTTCTTCCGCCATAGGAGCGTTTTTTATTCTCTTTTTCCACCTGCGGTGACTGCTTTTCTATATGTTTTCCTCAATAAATTTTCTCAGCACCGCCGCTTTTTCGGGAGACAAATTAGCTGTCCTCTGCAATTGCTCCGTCGACGCCGCTTTCAGCTCAGATTTGGAGCGAAAAGCCTTTAACAAAGCTGCGGCTTTTTTCTCTCCGATTCCCTCGCACTCCCTTAGCTTCAACGCAAAGCTTTCGCGGCTGTGCACCTTTTGCTGATAGCTGATTGCAAAGCGGTGTACCTCATCCTGCAAATTGGTGACAAAATGGAAAGCAGCTTGCTTAGAGGAAAACGAAATCTCTCCGCCATCCTTGGCGATTGCACGGGTTCGGTGCTTGGAGTCCTTTACCATACCGAATACCGGAATCGAAAGTCCGAATTCCGCAACAATCGGTAATACTGCGGCAACATGACCCTTTCCGCCGTCCAGCAAAATCAGATCCGGCAATCTGCCGAAGCCGTCACCCTGCTCCTTCTCCTCAAAATAGCGCTTCAATCGACGACGAATCACCTCTCGCATCGAAGCGTAATCATCCTGTCCCTCAAAGCCCTTGATTGAAAAGCGCTTATATCCCGCCTTGTAGGGCTTGCCCTTTACAAAGGTAACCATTCCCGCCACCCTGGCAGAATCGCCGATATTGGAGATATCATAGGCTTCGATATAATCCGGAGGAGATGCCAACCCCAACATATTGCCAAGCTCGTCTAAGGCCACTACCTCCTTGCCTGTCCTGGAGGTTCGCTGCTGTAGCTTTTCGGTCGCATTGGATAACGCCATTAAAACCAGCTTTCGCTGTTCTCCCTTTTGCGGCGCAAAAATCTCCACTTTTTTTCCGACAAGGCGGGTAAAATACCGCTCCACCAGCTCCATATCCTCAAACGGCTCATCAATGACAATTCGCTTCGGCAGAGAAGTGCCGACGGCATAATACTGTGTCAGAAAATCCCGCTTGGTTTCGTCAAGCTGCAAAATATCTCCCAGCATGACATCATCCTCATCCACCAATTTTCCACCGCGGAACTTCAAAATCGAAGCACAGCCTGCATGATAATTCTGCGTAAAAGCGATAACGTCCTGTTCTTTTTCCTCGGAGAGAATCACCTTTTGAGTAACCGAAATCCGTTCAATTGCCGCAATCCGATCCCGAAGCTGTGCCGCCGCTTCAAAATTCAGCTCTTCCGCCGCTTGCTCCATCTGCCGTTTCAGCTCGGAAACAGTATCTTGATTTCCTTTTTTTATGAAATCCACCGCCTGCTCAACCGTTCGGCGATATTCTTCCTGTGTAATCTGCCCACGACAAACGCCCATACACTGCTTGATATGGTAATTAAGGCAGGGACGCGCTTTTCTGAATTCCAGCGGAAATTTCCGATGACAGGTGGGAAGCTGAAAAATTTTATTTGCCTCATCCACCGCCTGCCGCACCACAAAGGAGCTGGTATAGGGGCCGAGCAGTTGTCCTCCCTCCGATTTCATCTTTTCCGCCGTAATTCGAGGGAATGGCTCGTCCGATACCTTAATATAATGATAACCCTTGCCATCCTTCAATAAAATATTATACTTCGGATTATACTGCTTAATCAAGCTGCATTCCAACACCAGCGCTTCAAATTCGCTGTCGGTAATGATATAATCGAAATCATGAACGTGCAGTACCATCTGGCGCACCTTTTCGTTGTGCCCCGCATTCTCGCGAAAATAGCTTGATACGCGGTTTTTGAGTGCCTTTGCCTTGCCCACATAAATAATTTTACCGGTATTATCCTTCATCAGATATACACCGGGCATCATGGTCAATGTACTGACCTTTTCTTTTAAATAATCAATGCGATGGTTCATAATACCTCTTTCCCGTAGTCTCAGCATAAAATTACCCCTGTCTGTTTCAGACAGGGGATTCACATACTGAAAAATAAGTATTATTCGGCAAAACCGGATTCTACCAATCTCACCAAGCCCGCAACAGCTTCCTGCTCATCTGTACCGTCCGCAATAATGCGAATCGTCGTACCACCGACAATTCCCAACGACAATACACCCAGCAAGCTTTTCGCATTCACACGACGTTCTTCCTTTTCAACCCAAATCGAAGATTTGAATTCGTTTGCCTTTTGAATAAAAAACGTAGCCGGACGCGCGTGTAAACCAACCTGATTCTGAACAGTCACTTCATTCACGTACATAATCTACTCTCCTATACCTTTCATAATACCCCATAAAGCTTTTTCAAGCATTGATACTACTATTATTATACCACAGAAAAAAACTTCGTCAATGACATATTGTATATAATTTTAAGCAATTCGAGATTTTTCTTAGTTATTCCAATTCGAGATTGAAAAATCGACTTTTGATTGTGCGCGTTACACAAAAAGTTTTCAACATTGTTGTGACACTACACTGAAGAAGCGGTTAATTATTTTTCCGTTTTCGCATCTGTCTCACACGTTTTCCGAAACATCTCCAGATATCTTTGATCCGCCTCGGACAGCTCACATCCCGCAAGCATATCGGGACGTTTACAGAGGGTTCGCTCCAGTTCCTTTTCTCTTCGCCAACGATTGATATTGGCATGATGTCCGGATAACAAAACCTCCGGTACCCTCTTTTCGTGCCAAAGCTCGGGACGAGTATACTGCGGATATTCCAGCAAACCGTTGTAATGGCTTTCCTCCTCAAAGCACTCCGAGGAAGCAAGCACACCGTCACAAAGCCGCACCACGCTGTCTACCAGAACCAGCGCCGCAAGCTCGCCGCCGGTCAAAACATAATCACCGATGGAAATTTCCTCATCCACAATCTCCTCCAGCACCCGCTCGTCAACGCCCTCATAGTGCCCGCACAGCAAAAACAAATGCGGATGCTGCAATAAGGAAAGGCATTTTTTCTGCTTCAGCGGTGTGCCCTGAGGGGAGAGGTAGATTACATACGGCTTGGAAGCCGCCTGCTCTGTTACCGCTTGATAGCAACGAAAAATAGGCTCCGCCTGCATCACCATTCCCATGCCACCGCCATAGGGCGTATCATCCACCCGATTATGCTTATCGAGGGTATAATCGCGGATATTATGGCAGCAAAGCGTTACCAGCTCGTTTTTACGTGCACGACCGATGATGCTCTCGTTAAGCACCGTCTCGCACATATCCGGAAATAAGGTGGCAATATCAATCCTCATCGTCAAATAATCCTTTCAGTGGGCGAATCAGCATCAGCTCATGCTCAATATCCGTTTCTATCACAACCTCACCGATTGCGGGAATCAGCCGTTTTACGCCCTCCGCATCGGTAATTTCATAAACATCGTTCGCACCGGTCTGGAGCACGTCGGTCAGCGTTCCGTAAACCTTTTCCGAGCAATCCGCATCCTTCACCGTCAATCCGATTAAATCCTGGATAAAGTAATCATGCTCCCCCAATTCCAAATCATCGCGATTGATAAACAAAATTTTATTTCGCAGGCGTTGCGCCGCTTCCACGGTCGTCACACCGTCTATCTGCAAAATGACCACATTTTTATGCACTCTGCCGTCCAGCACAGTGAGTGGATTCTTTCCTTTTCCGTCATAGTAAAGAAGCTCCGCATCCGCCAATATTTCCGCATCATCACACCACGCCTGACAACGCACCTCACCGTGAATTCCATGCGTGGCAACGATTTTTCCGATTTCCAAAAATTGCTTTTTCACTTGAAGTTCCATTCCTTTCCCACTCCGAATCAATGTCGCAAAAGCAGAGAGAAAACGGCATTTGAGCGTGTCTTGTAGTCTTAATGGACAGGCTCTGCAACCGTTTTTATTTGTCTTTTATAGCAAGTAATGCCCTTCGGCAGAAGCCGAAAGGCATTTACCTGACATTGTGTAGATCAGTCGATTTCAACCGCAATCTTTTCATTTGTGCGGTTTGCGCCGGCACGCATCACAACGCGGATCGCTTTCGCGATTCTTCCCTGCTTGCCGATGACTCTGCCCATATCCTCCGAGGCAACGTGCAGATGGTATACGATGATGCCCTCCGCATTCGGCTCGTCAACGGTTACGGTAACAGCGTCCTTATCATCAACCAGACCTCTGGCTATGGTAACTAACAAATCTTTCATGACGCAATCTCCATCATTTTAAAGTTTGCGGACAAGTCCGAACGTCTTAGTCGTTATTCTTCAACAACTTTTTAACGGTATCGGTCGGTTGTGCACCATTTGCAATCCACTTCTGTGCTTTTTCCATATCGATTTTCACAACGGAAGGCTCTTTTGTCGGATCGTAATATCCCAATTCTTCAATGAACCGACCATCTCTCGGATATCTGGAATCTGCAACAACAATACGATAAAAAGGAGCTTTTTTTGCACCCATACGGCGTAATCTGATTTTAACAGCCATCTTACTGTCACCTCCTGTAAAAAATTATATCTCACCAAACAAAAGCTTGGAAAATACCGTCTTTATCCGGGCATTCCCGGCATATTCGGGGGAAGCATCATTCTGCGCTTTCCTTTGCCGTTTTTGCCGCCCATCATTTTCATCATCTTCTGCATCTGCTCAAACTGCTTCAGCAGGCGATTGACATCCTCAACCTTAGTACCGCTGCCCGCCGCAATCCGTCGTTTCCGACTCGGATTGATGATAGCCGGCTTTTCTCTTTCCTTTTGTGTCATTGAGGTAATAATCGCCTCAATGCGGTAAAGCTGCTTGTCGTCAATATCGACGTCCTTCAGCTGATTACCGACCCCGGGAAGCATCGACACAATCTGCTTTAAGGGACCCATTTTCTTGATCTGCCGCATCTGCTCCAGCAAATCATTCATATCAAAGCTGTTATCCTTTATCTTCTGCGCCATCTTCATGGCTTCTTTTTCATCGACCTGAGTCTGTGCCTTTTCAATCAAGGTCAGCACGTCACCCATGCCTAAAATACGAGAAGCCATTCGATCCGGATGGAACGGCTCGATATCATCCAGCTTTTCTCCCATACCGGCAAACTTTACCGGCTTTCCCGTTACCGCAAGCACCGAAAGTGCCGCACCGCCACGGGTATCACCGTCAAGCTTGGTCAAAATAACGCCGTCGATTCCCAGTGCCTCATCAAAGGAGGATGCAACGTTTACCGCATCCTGACCAGTCATCGCATCGACCACCAGCAAAATCTCGGTCGGCTCCACCGACGCCTTGACCTGCTTTAACTCATTCATCAGCTCTTCATCGATATGCAACCGACCGGCTGTATCCAAAATCACAAGGTCATTTCCATAATCTCGCGCGTGCTTTATCGCATTTTCCGCGATTTTAATCGGGTCGCCCTGACCCTGCTCAAAGACGCTGACACCTGCCTGCTCGCCGACCACCTTCAGCTGTTGAATTGCCGCCGGACGATAAACGTCACAGGCAACAAGCAAAGGACGATAGCCCTCTTTTTTATAGTACTTCGCCAATTTGGCGGAATGGGTTGTTTTACCGCTTCCCTGCAAGCCGCACATCATCACAACACAGGGAGGCTTTGAGGGAAAATGAATACGGGCGTTGCCGTTTCCCATCAATGCGCAAAGTTCTTCGTTTACGATTTTTATAACCTGCTGTGCCGGCGTCAGGCTTTCCAAAACCTCTGCTCCCACACAGCGCTCACTGACCTTTGAAACAAAATCCTTTACTACCTTATAGTTTACATCGGCTTCCAACAAAGCAAGACGTACTTCCCGCATTGCCAGCTTTACATCGCTTTCCGACAGCTTTCCCTTGGATTTCAGCCGTTTGAAAACAGCCGCCAGCTTATCCGACAAGCCCTCAAATGCCATTAAGATTCCGCCTTTCTTTGTAGAGTTTATTCATATTCCTTTAAAAAAGCCTTCAGTTCATCCGCGATAACGGCGGTATGCTCTTTGATTTCGGAGGAATACTTATTTTCCTCATTGATACGAGAGATTTCCCGATTGCGGCGTTGAACATCCTCCAACAGCTCCGACAGAGCAAAGGCTTGCTTAGCCAAGTGAAGATTTTCCTCCAGCTCAAGCAAATACGCTTCACCGCGTTTGATGTTATCCCGTACACCCTGCCTGGAAATTTTTTCATGCTCGGCAATTTCCGCCAGCGACAGATCTTGATTATAATACAAATCAATAACATCCCGTTGCTTATCGGTCAGCATTCCGCCATAATAATCAAGCAAAACAGAAATTTCAAGGTTTTTACTCATTGCTATGACGTTCCTTTCCGCATTCTCCTTCGATTTGCCAAAGCAGAACCGCATTTTCTATCAAAGCAGCTTGATATTCTTTGATTTCTTCCGAGAAAACGAAGCATCTGTAAATCTTTTTTCTTTACACTTGTAATATTATAACCGACATCCTATCGCTTGTCAAGTATTTTTCTTTTTATTTTCAAAAAGAAATATTTGCAATTATCTCTAATTTTTTGTATAATAAATACGGTCAATATTTATAAAGACACTGTAACAAGAAAATTAACACGAAAGAAATGAGGAACCATGAACTGGACAGAAATTAAAATCCGAATTTCGGTAAAGGATATCGAAACAGCCTCTGCCATTGCACAGATGACGGTGCCCTATGGCATTTATATTGAAGATTATTCCAATTTGGAATCGGAAGTGGAGGAAATCGCTCACATTGATTTGATTGATGAAGACCTGCTGAAAAGCGATCGGGAGCATGCCGTCATC